>NZ_CP056775.1:600000-865000 GCF_016894445.1 Dyadobacter sandarakinus | reverse complement strand
TGCGGTCTGTAAATTGCCTTTTATAGAACCGGTCCGAGTATTTCAGTATGGAATCAATATGAGATAAAATGATATCCCGGCTCAGTTCGTCCGGATCACCGTCATATTCAGCCCTGATTTTATCATACAAATCCCAGATCACCATTTCCTCAGCAGGGGAAACATGCAGTGCTTCGTTGATCTCGTACTCAAAATAGCCGTACTTCCTGATCTGCTCATACAAACTGTGACCCGCCAGATAGTCTTCGTGAACAAAAATGACAAAGCCTTTTTCGGCAAACTGCACATTGCTCACCTCGATAATCTGCCGGGGCTTCATAAAAACCATGGACCCATTGTCGTGATCGTACCTGGTCTTTCCGTAAAGCACGTAGCCCGACTTGATCTTCTTCAAGGCAATCATGTAAAAATCTCCGGTAAAACGGGATTCCCCAAGCGAGTAACTCATCAGCTCCTTACAGGTCATCAGACTTAACAATGGATGTGCAGGCGCCGGATACCCGCTCTTTTCATGCAGCTGCGAAATGGTTTTGTAATGAGTGATCTTCTCCATGTATCTGTCCTGAGGAATGCCGCTGGATTATATTTTCTCTTTTATGTAAAGGTAAAAGCCGCCTCGTATTTCTGTGCTATTCTTCCCGACAAATGGGCTACTGTGCCGGCACAGGCCGAAATACCTTTGTCACATCTAACAACAACAAAAATTCAAGATCATGACAAAGACCATATTTATTACCGGCGCATCCAAAGGATTTGGAAAATTGTGGGCAGAAGCATTTTTGAAACGGGGCGATAAAGTAGCCGCTACCTCCCGTAATATCGCAGGTTTACAGGACCTGGCTGCACAATACGGCGACAGCTTTTTGCCCATCGCGCTGGATATCACCGACCGCCAGCAAAGTATAGACGCCGTCAACAAGGCCTACGAGCATTTCGGAAGCCTCGATGTAGTGATCAATAATGCAGGTTATGGTGTTTTCGGCGCTGTTGAAGAAGCCGGTGAAAAGGAAATAAAGGATGTTTTTGAAGCGAATGTATATGGTACACTCTGGGTGACCCAGGCAGCCCTGCCCATTCTTCGTCAGCAGGGACATGGCCATATCATACAGCTTTCGAGTGTTCTGGGTGTGTGGTCCCTCCCGACGCTGGGCATTTATAATGCTACCAAATTTGCTGTTGAAGGGTTAAGCGAGGCGCTGGCCAGCGAAGTGAAGGAATTTGGAATTCATGTAACACTGGTTGAACCCAATGGATACACTACGGACTTCGGAGGTAATTCGGCGGTACAAAGCCAGACTATCGCTGCTTATGACGCTATCCGTCAAAGCCTGGGAAGTACCGAGGGACTTTTGCCCGACGACTTCGGCAAGCCCGAGGCAACCATTCCCGCAATCCTGAAACTGGTAGACAGCGAGCAGCCGCCTTTGCGCTTGTTTCTGGGAAAGGTCGGGTACAAAAAAACCAAACTTGTCTATGCCGAAAAGCTGCAAACCTGGGAATCCTGGAACGACGTCGCAGTTACTGCACAGGGTTGACATCCACCTGAACGCTACCTGTTCAAACTGGCAGCCCGAGCTGATGAAGAGATTCGTTTCAGGTTAAACATGAAGGTCCTATTACGTTCAGGAAATCCCAGGCAGACTGATGGCATGCATATTTACAGGTACTAACAGAAGTAGCCGGAAGCCCGATTGCTCATTAGACCTAACATTTGCCAAGACGGACAATATGGATATGCAGGAAAAAGAAAAGGAATTAAAGCCCGACGAAGTGGACCGCATTGTTGAAATGGCCTGGGAAGACCGCACGCCCTTTGAAGCCATCAGTGCCCAATTTCTGATATCAGAGCAGCAGGTAATCGCCATCATGCGTACCGAAATGCAGCCTAGCAGTTTCAGAATGTGGCGCAAGCGCGTGCAGGGACGGGCTACCAAGCACATGAAACTATCGGAGCACAAGGATGCCCGGTTCAAATCTGACATGCAGCGGCAGATCAGCCAGAACAAGATCAGCAAACGGACATAAAGGTCTGATAAGACTGCCGCAATAAACAAAAACCGGCAAGGACAGCACGCTCAGGATGAAAGCCCAGCTTTCACATCCTGAGCGTTTCCGTACCCGGAAAGCTATATTTAATTGGCCCTGCTCAAATTTTCATTGAAAAACGAGCTCAGCTTTTCAAAAGGAATTTTAACGAACTGGTCATACAAATCAACATGGGATGCATCCGGTATGATCATGAGCTCTTTGGGCTCGTCGGCTGCATGGTAGGCATCTTCACTGAAATACCGGGAATGTGCATTTTCACCGGCAATAAGCAAAACAGGACGAGGTGAAATTTCCTTGATGTAAGTCAGCAGCGGCATATTCATAAAGGAAAGTGCATTGGTCGCAGTCCAGGCCGCATTTGAATTGATGGAGTTTTTGTGGAAGCCGCGCGGCGTTTTGTAGTAATTGAAATAATCAACCACAAACTGAGGTTCATTGCCCTGCAGCTTTTCAGGCAAATTATGCGTGGATGGCGCCGGAGTACCTTTCCGGGCATCTTCCCAGCGCTGCAAACTCATTTGTTCCAGCATTTCGGTGCGCTGCTGAGCATCTGTTTTATCAAAATAACCCTTGGCCATTACCCGCGACATATCATACATACTCGTCGTGGCCACCGCCCTGATACGCTTATCAACCGCCGATGCATTCAAAGCCATGCCTGCAAAACCGCAAATTCCGATGATCCCGATCCGGTTTCGGTCGACAGCGGGCTGCAAACCCAGGTAATCCACGGCTGCACTGAAATCTTCCGTATTGATGTCGGGTGATGCTACATTGCGCGGCTCACCGCCACTCTCTCCGGTGTACGACGGGTCAAAAGCGAGTGCAGCAAATCCACGCTCAGCCATCGTTTGGGCATATAACCCCAAGGATTGTTGTTTTACCGCGCCAAATGGCCCGCTGATCGCAAGTGCGGCCAGGGGTTCATTTCCCCGGTTTTTAGGCAGATACAAGTCTGCCGAAATGGTAATACCGTACCTGTTTTGATACGATACATGCTGCCTGGTTACCTTATCGCTCAATTGAAATGTATAATGCTCAGTCTGCTGAGCATCCGGCATTGCTCTTGCGGCCGGCTTTTGTCTGGTTTGTCCATGCACCTGCCCCAACATGAAGAGGGCAAGTACTAGTATCAATGCTTTTTTCATATTAATAAATGAATGTTTCAGGATGATGTTTTATCACAAGCATAGAGGTACCTGCTGTAAATGGAGCTTTCCTGCTGATGATTTTAGTTTTGATTGTTGTATTCACGATCTGTTACCGGTTGCTTCCATTCCACGATCCCTTTTTCGGTATTGGGCAGAATGTAAAGCTGCTGCATACCCACTGTAGGACTTGCACCGTGCCAATGCAGCACATTCGGCGGACATTTTACCACATCCCCTTTTTTGAGCTCTTCCCTGGACTGACCTTTGATCTGGTGATAGCCTTTTCCTTCGGTAATGATCAGGATTTGTCCTGCGGGATGCGTGTGCCAGTTACTTCTCGCGCCCGGCTCGAAGTACACGTTTCCTACCACAGTCGTGAGTGTGCTGTCCGTAGGTACCAGGCTGTAATTCCAGGCTTTGCCTGTGAAATTGGCAGCGGGTCCCTGCGTACCTTTTGGGAAAATACCCTGACTTACATCAGTGGAACCGGTTTTTTGCTGGGCCAGGATGTCCGCTGCCGGAAACGCAAGCAAAGCAGCGAGCATGGCCGTAAATGCAAAGTTCTGGAGATGTTTCTTTTTCATCATTTTCGAGCTTTTGGTCAGGCACAAAAATACCCGGCTGCACGGCCGGGCGGGTAAAGAAAAACAAACCATTCATTAAGATTTTCAAACATCCTGCATCCTCAGCGCTTTCGGGTTGGTACCGGTCATTCTTTTGAAAAAGTTGTTGAAATACGTAGGATATTCAAACCCCAGCGCATAGGCAATTTCTGAGATGTTCCAGTCTGTGTGCTGCAAAAGTGCCTTCGCTTCCTGGGCAACCCGCTCGGTGATATGGGCCGTCGTCGGCTTGCCGGTAATTTCCTTGACAGCCCGGTTCAGGTAGTTAACGTGCATATTCAGCTGCGCAGCGTAGTCCTGGGCAGCCTTTAATTGCAGTGGCCGGTCGGCACTTTCGATCGGGAACTGCCTTTCCAGCAATTCCAGGAAAACAGAAGTAATGCGGTTAGCTGCATTTTTCTGGTGATGATAGTTTTCCGAAGGCTGCATTTTCAAGGCTTCATGCAGGATCAGATGTATATAATTCCGTATCAGATCGTCCTTGAAAGAATACCCGCTCTTCTGCTCCTCGATCATCCTCTGAAACAGCGTGTTCAGAAAGTCGCGCTGCCCGGCCGAAATATTCATGATGGGCGTTCCGCCGATCTGGAAAAGAGGCGACTGCTGCAGGCTGTCCGACCGGTTGGATGCCATCAGAAATTCTTCCGAAAACAGGCAGGTGTACCCCACGTATGTGCTCGAAAGTGTTTCCCAGGAATAAGGAATATGCGGGTTGCCGAAAAACAGCACGGTACCTTCCGTCTCAAAACTCCTGTCGGCATAATGGATATTGCTTCTGCCGGTGGTGAGGCAGATTTTGTAAAAATCCTTGCGGCTGTACACCCGGGTTGCACTCCCGTCAGCCTCAATCTGGAAAACATTGAAACCTTTCAGCTTCAAGTCACTATTGAATGCAGACAAAGGACGCTGCTTGCTATTTTCAATGGGCAGACCATTCATATCTCTGTAAGTTTTTCATACCTGTACATTAAAGTTACGAAGTATCTGCTAAGCTCAGCGCTGAGCCTGTCTCAGGGGCAGGTTTGGATTGAAATTCTTAACAGATGGTTTGAAAATCTTTATCCTTCCAGCTGCCGGCAGGATACTTTTACCTGTAAACAAAAAAATCCGCAGGTTTTTTTGTATGTGCTTCCGTACTAAATGCGCCTGACCGGCGATGAGCAGCCTGTCAATATGCATGCGAGCTGTTTTGCTTCCATATTCGTATTCGAATTTAGCAAAGCAACTCCCGCCTCACTTTCTCAATGCAGCCTTATACGGATTCCTGATTTGCTTACCATTATTACCGATCAGGCAGCTGCTATGTGATTGATAAAGAAGGGATGTACTACATTTAGCTCAACAAAACCAAAAAGCAATGAGCGAGATAGTCAGATTGGAAAGTGTTTCTCAATTCAATAATCAGCGGGGACAAAAGACGCTGCACCCGCTGGTGAGTGTGCTGGATCAGTCTAAGTCCTCGCCCATTCAAGGCGCGCGCTTTGTTTCGGAGCTTTACATCATTTTCCTCAAAGAGCTCAAATGCGCTGAGATGAAATATGGCCGGAACCATTACGATTATCAGGATGGAACATTGCTTTTCATCGCACCCGGGCAGGTTTTTGGGTTTGATGAAGAGGAGAAAACATTTCAGCCGACCGGGTGGGCGCTCACGTTCCACCCCGACCTGATCCGCGGCACGTCCCTGGGCCGGTCGATCAAAGATTACGGCTTTTTCTCTTACGATGCGAATGAAGCACTCCACCTGTCTGACCGTGAGCGGGAAACGATCCTGGACAGCTTTTCGAAGATCCGCTACGAATTGGAGCACGCGATCGACAAACACAGCAAAATACTGATCATCAGCAACATTGAGCTATTTTTGAATTATTGCGTCCGCTTCTACGACCGGCAGTTCATCACACGTGACAACTTGCACAAAGATGTGCTCGCCAGGTTTGAGCGTGCGATGGACGATTTTTTCAAATCAGATAATCCCCAAATCCTGGGTTTGCCTTCTGTTAAATTCTTTGCTGAGCAATTGAATCTGTCGGCCAACTATTTTGGTGATCTGGTAAAGAAAGAAACCGGGAAATCAGCCCAGGAGCATTTGCAGGAAAAGCTGATTACCATTGCTAAAGAGCGTGTGCTGGACAGCAGTAAATCGATCAGTGAAATTGCCTACGAAATCGGCTTTAAATATCCCTCCCACTTTACCCGGCTATTTAAAAAGCAGGTCGGCCAATCGCCTCTGGATTACCGGTTATCGAATAATTAATCTTCACAACATGGCTATAAAATACATCTTTTCAATTTGCGTCTTTTTCGCATTGGCGCAGTCGCCGCTCATGGCGCAAAATCCTTCAACGCAAAATCAAAAAAGTATGGAAACCAGCAGGACCCAGCGGGCAGCAGTCAAGTATAAAGAACTTTTTGCCCAGGACATTACAGCCAGCAAAACAGATCCGGAACTAATGACCATTCTGCAAAGTGTGATTTTTGGAGAGGTGTTTTATATCGGCAATCTCAATGACAAAACACGGGAATTGATCACCATTACGGCATTGACCACCAACCAGACATTGCCCCAATTAATACCGCACACCAATGCAGCATTGAATGTCGGCGTCACGCCCATTGAAATCCGCGAGGTGATTTACCAATGTGCACCGTTCATCGGTTTTCCCAAGGTTTTGAACGCGATGGAGGTTGTCAATAAAGTATTTGAACAAAAAGGAATAAAAGTGCCTCTGGAAATGCAGGGAACGGTTACCGAGGCCAGCCGCCACGAAAAAGGCGTTGAGCAGCAAGTCCCTTTGTATGGTGACAAGATGAAACAAAACATGCAGGACCTGCCAGCCGGACTAGGCAACGAACTTGCCGACCTGCTCACCGAATCGTGCTTCGGCGATTTTTACATCAGGAACGGCCTGGACCTTAAAACCCGCGAACTGATGGTTTTCTGTGCGCTGGCAACATTGGGAGGAACCGAAAAACAAATGGCCTCACACGCAGCTGGTAACATGAAAGCGGGCAACAACAAGGAAACGCTGATTTCGGCCATGGTGCAGCTGTATCCATATGTCGGTTTTCCACGGGCTGCCAACGCCATTTACACCATTCGCGAAGTGAAAGAGCAATAACTTTAAACATCAATACAATGAAAAACAGAACATTAGGAAACAGCGGACTGGAAGTCTCGGCATTGGGACTCGGCTGCATGGGCATGAGCTGGTCATACGGCGAGGCAAAAGACAAAAATGAAATGATCGCATTGATCCGCGCCGCCGTCGAGCGGGGAGTGACATTTTTCGATACGGCAGAAGTGTATGGGCCGCTGACCAATGAAGAACTGCTCGGCGAGGCGGTGGCACCATTCAAAGGCGAGGTGGTGATCGCTACAAAATTCGGCTTTATACCCGCTTCTGAAACCGAAGCCAACGCCCGGTGGAATGCATTGAACAGCCGCCCCGAGCACATTAAAAAAGTGGTGGAAGATTCGCTGAAACGGCTGAATGTTGAGGTAATCGACCTGTATTACCAGCACCGGGTTGACCCGAATGTGCCTATTGAAGATGTTGCCGGGGCTGTCAAGGATTTGATCCAGGCGGGAAAAGTGAAGCATTTCGGACTTTCGGAAGCATCGGCCAAAACCATACGGCGCGCGCATGCGGTGCAGCCGGTTACTGCGTTGCAAAGTGAATATTCACTATGGTTCAGAAGTCCGGAGGAAGAAATACTGCCGACCTTGGAAGAGTTGGGCATTGGCTTCGTTCCATTCAGTCCGCTGGGCAAAGGGTTTCTGACGGGTAAAATTACGGAGGACACCAAACTGGAAAGCTCGGATTTCCGGAACTCGGTCCCTAGATTTAGTATTGAAAACAGGAAAGCCAATCAGGCGCTCGTTGACCTGCTCACTTCCATTTCGGCTCAAAAGGAAATTGACGGGATGCCTGCTACCCCTGCCCAGATTTCCCTGGCCTGGATCCTGGCGCAAAAGCCCTGGATTGTACCGATCCCCGGAACTACCAAATTGCACCGCCTGGAAGAAAACCTCGGCGCTGTGAACATTGAGCTTTCCGCCGAAGATTTACGCCAGATCGATGAAGCATTATCCAGGATTGACATCAAAGGTGAGCGGTATCCCGAGGCGCAGCAGAAAATGGTGGACCGGTGAGTAAGGGGAACTGGGTATTGCCTGGCTTTCTTCAATTTGGTTTCCTAATTTTTATTGACGAAGGTTTGCATAAAGTACTTACACCAGGGCGGCAACGGAAAGCATATTATATTGGCCATTGTAATCTGACTACTTAATCAATGTGAGACATGCGAAGTGTAAATTTGTTTCCGGAACAATTCAGTCAGAATAAGCAATTACCAATCCGGATTATTACTCCGGATTTTGGACATTTATCCAGGGAGATCGCTGCTGAATCCGGATTCACGCGCCGCTTGCAGTATTACTTTTCCCTTTTTGTTCTGGATGGTCGCTGCCAGCATATTGTGGATCTGGAGACAATGGAGATTGGGAAACATGAATTGCTTTTTGCGCTACCCCATCAAGTTCAACAGTACCCCGCTACCTCCCACGGGTCTGATTATTATAAGCTTGGATTTGATGAAGAATGCTTTTCACGACTGCCCCGGCGATTCCCTTTCCTGCTCAACCCGCTTAACCGGCAAAAAATCCGTTTTTCCCCTGCGGCAGCTATCAGATTAAAAGCCGTATTTGAAATTCTCCTTGGTTTATTGAGTACTGCCGACACCAGCCCGGTACTGATCCTTGCCCATCTGAACAGCCTTTTGACAGAGATCAACACTGCTTATTTTGCAGTGGATGGAAGGCCCGCGGATGACAGAATGGAGAAGTTTATCGGTTTCAAGGTATTTGTTGAAAACAACCTCACAGATCATCCGACGGTCCGGAACATCGCGAAAGAACTTGCAGTAAGTACGGATAGCTTATACCAGATTGTCAAACACTTTTCAGGGCTTTCTCCCAAAGAATTTATAACGAACCGTTTGATACTGGAAGCGCGCAGGCGCCTGTATTATAATGAATGGACTTCGGTAAAAGAGCTGGCTTTTGACCTTGGATTCAACGACCCGGATTATTTCTCCCGCTTATTCAAAAAGGTGACCGGCAAAACCATTGCCGGTTTTTCCCAGGATTTGTCCTGAGCTGACCGGCTTTCGTCCAGCCTTGCCGGCAAGATTCTCCCGAGCTTTGTTCATCAAAAAACAGGAAAATATGAACAATGCATCGAAAACCATATTGATCACGGGCGCAAATGGCTTAGTGGGCGCCCGCCTTGTGCCACGGCTTGTTGACGCTGGATTTGACTGCCGGGCATTGGTGCGCGACGGGAAGCATGTGCCAGGCGGGGCGACAGCCATAGCGGGAGATTTGCTGGATACTAAGTCCCTGGCAGCTGCTGTGAAAGATGTTTCAGCAATTGTCCACCTTGCAGCAGTGTTCCGCACCAGCGACACTGATCTGATCTGGAAAAGTAATTTCGAAGGCACCCGCAACCTGATTCATGCAGCGAAAACCCATGCACCCGGAGTGCGCTTCATTTTGGCAAGTACTATCCATGTTTACCCTAAAAACAACCCGCATCCGGGCCTGGAAGATGATCCGGTAGCTCCGCAACTCGCGTATCCTGCCAGTAAAGTTGCAGCGGAAAATGAGCTGCGCGAAAGTGGACTGAACTGGTCGATCCTGCGGTTTCCGTTTGTGTACGGGGAAGGGGACAATCACCTGGAAACATTGCCAGAACACGTAATTGCAGCCAAATGGCATCCCGCTATGCGAATGAGCACCATTCACCACCGCGACATAGCCACGGCAGTGAACATGGCGCTGGCAGGAACAATGGATGGCCGCATCGTGAATGTTTCTGACGATGCGCCGACTTCACTTTATGAGTTGTCGAAGCTTGCAGGCGTTACAATGGAATCCAATTCCGAGCCTCTCACAGATCCATGGTACCTGCATTCCGACAGTTCGCTGGCGCGCAGCCTGGGTTTTCAGCCGGTAGTCAGGACTGTCTATCAGGCTATAAATGACAACTTGCTTTAACCGGATTATGCAGGATTCGCCAGTATTGTTCAGAAGCAAACATTTGAAAGTGAGCCTATTTGAACATGCTGCGCAGAGCTTTTCCTTCAAAATGTGGCGCACATTTAAACAGTATACTTTAACAGCTATCTGGGATTCAAACCTGTCTTAGCCCACTGAACAATTTGATGAATTGTAAAAGCTGCTGAGTCCATTTAATTTATATCGCCGTAAGGATGATTCTACTTTTTATATCTATCAGTATATTAAATTAAATTTTTGGGTAGTAGTAGTACTAATTTGGTTTATTAAATGCCTAAACCATCTTTGTAGATCTAGCCCTGAGCTATTTGTTTTAATGTATACATGATGGACAGAAGTATAAGAATTGTGCACCTGGTAGATTCCACTGATGGCGCGGTTACAGTAAAACAAGCTTTGGACAAAGGAAAGTTAGCTACTGAAATAAAAGTCGCCGGTAACAGGCAGCAATTCATGGAAGCCCTCACTGATTTTTCAGCTGACATTATCCTCTCGGAATATGCATTGCCCGACATTCATTGCGCACAGGCAGTGAACCTGCTGAAACAAAAACAAATTGATATTCCTTTTATCATCGTTTCTTCTGCCATATCTGATGACATGGCAGAAGAACTGCTGCTCATGGGTGCAGATGATTATATGATCATGCACCAGGCCGGGCGACTCGCTTTTGCAATCCTTCGATGCCTGGATAAATACGAGATTAAAAGAGAACAACAGCGGTTACTGCAACAATTAAAAATCCATGGCATTGTAGATAACATTCAGGATGTTACCGGTAAAATAAATGCTGACGAACAACGTCAGTACAAGCAGCGCCGCCTGAGCCAGGCCCAGGCTATTGCGCATCTGGGCAGTTGGGAACTGGATTTGTCAACGGATATCAGTATCTGGTCAGAAGAAACGTGCCGGATTTGCGGGCTGTCCGAAAAAGATACCATTCAATCCTCGGCATCCTGGCTGTCGTTCGTGCATCCTGAGGACCTGGAACGCGTTATAAACACAAATAAAGATGCCCTCTATTCCGCACAGGCCGCGGATTACTTTCACCGCATCATCAGAAAAGACGGGCAGATCCGGCACTTGCATGTGCAAACCCAGTCAGAGCTCAATAACCAGGGGCAGCCAGCCAGATTGTACGGCATCATCCATGATGTTACAGAAATAGAGAACTCCCAGCAGGCATTACGAAATTCAGAATCCAACTTGCAGGCGATTTTTGAAAACACATCCGAGGGTTTTATTTTAACTGATGACAAAGCCATCGTCCGATACTTTAACAGTAAATCCCGGTATTTTTTCGAGCTCAATACCGGCAAAGAGATTGCCATTGGAAGCAATTTACTGGATGCGGTCAGCGAACAGAAAAGACCGGAATTTGAGGCGGCAATCACAAAAGTATTAGCTGGTGATGTATGGCAATATGAACATGCTTACCAGCACAGTAATGGTGAAAAGAAATGGTTTAACATCACAGTCAACCCGGTTTATGAAAACCATCTGATTACAGGTTTTAGTCTGGTCATGAGGGATATCACAGACCACAGACTTGCACAGGATATGCTTCAAAGGTCAGAGGCAAACCTGAATGCAATCATGAATAATACCGACGCACTTATTTATTCCCTGGACACTGATTTCAAATACATCATATGCAACCATGCTCATAAAACCATGATGAAAGAAAGATATGGGATCGATGTGCAACCGGGGTATGACATACGGGAATCGTTAAGCAAGTTTGATCCTGGTGCTGTGCAGCAGTGGAGACAAATTAACAATAGGGCATTAAATGGTGAAGTACTGAAATTTGAAAACGAAGTTTCTTTTGATGGAACCAGAAGTTATTTGAAATACGCGATCCACCCCATCCGGGAAAATGACGCAGTAACAGGCATTGCATGCTTTGTAAATGACATCACAAAAGAAAAACAGGCGGATGAAAAGGTACTTAAAGCGCTGGAAGAAAAATATGTGATCCTGGAAAGTATCGGGGATGGCTTTTATGCACTGGACAAGAACTGGATTGTCACCTATTGGAACAAGAAAGCCGAGATCCTGCTGAACTGCCCGAAAGAAGCCATATTAGGACAGTCTTTATGGGATGTATTTGCGGATGTGATTGATACTGAGCTTTATCATGCTTACCACAGGGCTGTGAAGCAGAATACCATTCAGCATTTTGAACTGTATTATGAAAGGGACAACTCCTGGTTTGAGGTCACGGCCTATCCCTCGGCGAGTGGGTTGTCGGTCTATTTCAGGGATATTACCAAACGAAAAGAATCCGAAACACGCCTTAATGAGCTTAATCAGAACCTGACGGATTTTACCAATGAGCTTATCAAATCCAATAAAGGCCTTGAACAGTTTTCCTATATCGTGTCACACAACCTGCGCGCCCCGTTAGCAAATATCATCGGACTGGCCGGACTTATTACCCAGGAAGGCTATACGGATCAGGTAAAAGAAGAACTACTCAATGGAATATTAGTCAATGTAAACCGGCTTGATGACGTCATCACAGACCTGAATACAATCTTACAGGTTAAAAAAGAGGTCAGTGAAAAAAGAGAGCTTGTAAATCTGCAAGAACTGGTAGACGAAATCAGGCTGAGCATCCGGGAAACAATTGAAAATGAACAGGTAACGATTCTGACCGATTTTAGTACTGCACCCGAGCTGTTTACGCTAAGAAGTTATCTGCACAGTATTTTTTTCAACCTGATCATTAACAGCATCAAGTTTCGTCAGCCGGACCAGATGCCTGTTATTCAGATCAAGAGTAACCTTGATCGGGGCAAGGTAAGTGTTTCATTTCTGGATAATGGATTGGGAATTGACCTGCTCAAAAAAGGCGACCAGCTATTTGGCTTGTACAAACGCTTTCATCACCATGTGGAAGGAAAAGGCATGGGATTGTTTATGACGAAAACACAGGTAGAAATGCTGGGAGGAAGAATTACAGTGGACAGTAAGGTCAACCAGGGAACCGAGTTTAAGATTTAATTTCTTTCTGCGCAACTGTAAAAAATGAAAATGGCGCCCAAAGCGTGCAGTGCTGACAGACGATTTAAGCGTGCCGGATAAGCCCATCCGGCACTTCTTTTTTTAACCCAATTTATTATTGTTATATTCCTTCAAAAAGTCGCATCATCATATCAACTCCTTATGACAGTTAAGTTTACTTTTAATCCGAAGATCATGCGTTCCCTGATCTTCTCCGCAAACCTGCTGGCCGCCGGATTTCTGGCTGGTTTTACCGTGCAGGACAGTTCTCAAAAGCCCGATGAAAGTCGGTTTACGCCTGTGGTTGTGGCTGATAACCTCGACGAACCCATGGTTTTGAAGTGCTGAAAGACGGCTCTGCTTACATTGCCGAAAGAAAGGGTGTTTTAAAAAAATACAATCCTTCCACCAAAACCACGGATGTGATTGCAACCATCCCTGTGAACACCAAATACACGAGTGCCGAGGGCGTAGTGCGTGAAGCGGAAGAAGGTTTAATGGGACTGACCTTTGATCCTGGTTTTGAAAAAAATCACTGGATTTACCTCTACTACGCACATCCGACTGAAAAAAAGCACGTGCTCTCACGCTGGGAACTTGTAGATGACCAGCTTGTGGAAGCATCTAAAAAAGATGTGATCGAAGTGGAAACCCAGCGCGAAGTCTGCTGCCATACGGGCGGTGGAATGACGTGGGACAAAGCCGGAAACCTCTTCCTGACGGTGGGCAACAACACCGGTAATCAGCAGGCGGCACAAACTGACGAAAGACCAGGCCGCGCGAGCTGGGATGACCAGGGGCACGCCGGAAATACAAATGATCTGAGAGGAAAAATCCTGCGCATTCATCCCGAGGCCGACGGCTCATACACCATTCCCGAGGGTAACCTTTATCCAAAAGGCACTGCCAAAACGCGCCCGGAAATCTATTCCATGGGCCATCGTAATCCGTGGCGCATTTCGGTGGACAGCAAAACAGGATTTGTTTACTGGGGCGAAGTGGGGCCCGATGCCGGCGAGGATTCCGAGATCGGGCCGAGAGGTTACGATGAGCTGAACCAGGCGCGGAAACCGGGAAACTTTGGCTGGCCGTGGTTCGTTGCCGACGACCAGGCATTTCCGGTTTTTGACTACGGCACCAATAAGCCGCTCGCCAAAAAAGACCCGAAAAACCTGATTAATAATTCGCCGAACAACACCGGTCTGGAAAAACTGTTCCCTACTGAACCGACATTCATTTACTATCCTTACGGCGTTTCCGAGAAATTTCCGCTGGTCGGCTCAGGTTCAAGAAGTGCAACAGGTGGCCCGGTTTACCATTTGTCCGATTTCAAAAATCCGAAACGTCCGTGGCCTGCCTATTATGAAAATAAATGGATCGCCGCCGACTTCTCGCGTGGATGGATCATGGCCATTTCAATGAAGGAAAATGGGGATTATGACTCACTGGAGCGCGTTTTGCCAAATTACCATCCTGTGCAGCCGATCGATATCAAGTTTGGTCCGGAGGGTGATCTGTACATTCTGGAATATGGCAGCAATTGGTTCCGCAAGAGCGACAACTCGCGCCTGATCCGGATCGAGTACAACGGCGGTAACCGCAAACCTTTAGTGCAGATTGCAACGGACAAAAAAGGCGGGACGGTTCCGTTTAAAGCCACATTGTCATCTGATGGCACCAAGGATTTTGATGGAGATGCTTTGAAGTACAGTTGGAAAATTACAAGTCCGGGCACCGCAGCACAGACATTTACCACGGCCAATCCCGTAGTAAATTTTAATAAAACAGGCGTTTACACCGCCACGCTGACCGTCACCGATACCAAAGGTGCAAGCAATATGGAATCGCTGAAAATCATAGCAGGCAACGAGCCTCCCAAAGTGGCGGTGAACCTGGCGGGAAACCAAACATTCTTCTTCGCAGGAAAACCGATTCAATATGACATTGCCGTAGCCGACAAGGAAGACGGCAGCCTCGCCGACGGCAAGATCAAACCCGAGCAGGTGGCAGTGAGCATTGATTACACTTCCCAAGGTTTTGACTACGCCGAAGTGGTTCAGAGCCAGCGGAGTGTTGACGCTTCCACACAGTTTGCAGTTGCCAGACTATTGATGGATAAAAGCGATTGCAAGGTTTGTCATCAGCCCAACAGCAAGTCTGTGGGTCCGGCATTTGCAGATATTTCGGGTAAATACAAAGGCCAGGCGGGTGCATTGGACCAGCTGGTTCAGAAAGTACTGAAAGGCGGTTCGGGCGTATGGGGTGAAGTGGCCATGCCGGCGCACCCGTCCCTGCCGATTGCGGATGTCGATGTGATGGTAAAGTACATTTTGAACAGCACCGACAAAACATTGAGCTCTCTGCCTGTAAAAGGTGAATTCACCCCCACCATTCCTAAAGGCGACAATGGCAACGGCTCCGTACTGATCCGCGCCGCATTTACAGACCGGGCCGTGAGCGGTGCCAAGACGATTCCGGCGCAGACATCCGAAGAAATGGTGATTCTCCGCAGCCCGGAAATGAACGCAGCCGAAGCGCCGATTGTGAAAGGAGCTGAGTTGAAAGCATTAGGCGTCGCCGGACTGGGTTTCAGTGTGGTACCTTTTGCAAACAGTTACCTGGGCTTCAACGACATTGACCTCGCAGGCATTTCCGTGATTGAGCTCAATGCTTCCGCACAGAAAAGAGAAGGAAGCGTAGGCGGAAAAATTGAAATCCACCTCGATTCACCGACCGGCCCGATCGTAGGAACGCAGGAAGTGGAAATTGCGCCGCAGGTGGACATTGCCAAAGTGATGGCCGAAATGGAAAGCGAGAAGAAAAATGCCAAGCCGGGCCAGGTAATCAAGCAGCGCAACCCGTTTGAGCGTCCGCCGGTGAAATTCACTCTGAAACCCACCGAGGGCAAGCATGACCTGTATTTTGTGTTCAAAAACGACAACGCCAAGGCCATTCAGCCGCTGATGTCGTTTTCCAAGATCAAATTCTTTCAATAAAAAACTCCCCTAAACGAATCATAAAATGAGCACAGACAGAAGAGATTTTCTAAAACAAACCGGAGCCGTTCTCGCAGGCGGCATGCTGCTGCCGGGCATTTCCAAAGCATGCGGACTGTTTGACGGAGCGGCAGCATCGTGGCCGGTAGGGATTCAATTGTTTACGGTTTTCCAGCCAATGAATGAAGATCCGGAAGGTACCCTGAAAAAAATTGCGGCGATTGGTTATAAAGAAATAGAATCGGCTTTCAGCACGCGCGGCGGTTATTATGGTTACAAGCCTAAGGAATTCAAAAAACTTGTGGAAGGCGTTGGCCTTAAATGGCGTGCGCACCATGCAATGGGTGCCCCGTTTAAAATGCCGCCTCCTGACAAAATGCCAAAAGGTGCAGATGGCAAGCCCATATCCATCCCCAAAATGCCTGCCTTACTCACCTTACGAGACAATTATCAGCAAATTGTCGACGACGCAGCGGAGGCAGAACTGAGCTTCCTGGTTTGCGCTAGCACGCCGGTTGCCAACACGGAGGAGATCAACAATTCGATAAGTGTGTTCCAGAAAACCGGTGAAGCCGCAAAAAAGGCGGGGATAGGCTTTGCCTATCACAACCATGCTACCGAGTTTGACAAAGTGGAAGGAGGCAAGACACCATACGAACTGGTGTTGTCGCAAACAGACAAAGACCTCGTCAAGATGGAACTGGACCTTGCCTGGGCTACCAAAGCCGGAAAAGATCCTGTCGCGCTTTTCAAGGAACACCCCGGCCGTTTTCCGTTATGGCATTGCAAGGACATCAAAAGCGACCTGCAAACGATCACAGAAGTAGGTAATGGTGTGGTACCGTTCAAAAGGATTTTTGAAGCAGCAAAAATAGCAGGCTTACAGTATTTTTTCGTGGAGCAGGATATGGCGCCGGCTATAGAGAACGTGGAAACGGGCTACAAAAATCTGGTTAAAATTATTGCTTAGTCCTGGTTTCCAAGAATCTGTCTTTTACCAGCTCTTTCAGCACGATCAAAAAGCACAAAAGCTCCTCAACAATCATTGAGGGGCTTTTGTGTCTGGAACAAAAAAAATTTTAACAGCTTCTTGTTGATGTGAAGTTGATCTTTGAGTTGAGTAAGAGATACTTGCCATTATTAAAAACAGGGCAATTTAAATACTCAGTTACACACCCTTACTGGTCTTGGTTACGAGAGCTACAATCAGCATTAGCGAGAGCAATTTTCACCTCATCCTTAATTGAATGATTGTCGGAATGCGGCTGGTGAATAAGCAGTCTTGTTCTTAAATAACTTACAGAACGATTGAGAATGCTCAAACCCTAACTGAAAGGCAATCTCATTAACCGACAGGTCAGAAGTGGAAAGCTTTTGTTTTGCGAGGCTAATGAGCTTGTCCTGTATAAAATGCCTGGTGCTTTGGCCAGTTAGTGTGGTCAGCAATCGGCTTAAATAATCGGGGGAAAGGTGCAGGGCTTCGGCCACTGACTCTACTGTTGGAACTCCATGGGCAATTAACACATCGTCTTTAAAACGTTCGGATAACAGGAACTCCATTCGCTCTAATATAGCATGATGAGAAGCCTTTCGCGTCAGAAACTGGCGTTGGTAAAAGCGCTCAGCGTAGGTAAGTAACAATTCCAGTTGCGCAATGATTAAAGGGTGGCTCAATGCATCCATATTGCCGTGATTTTCCTGCTCAATCTGCTGCATCAGCCCCGCTACCAATGCCTCCTCCTTCTCTGAAAGGTGCAGCGCTTCCCGCACCTGATAGCCAAAATATTCGTATTGTTTTATCTTGCCGCATAAAAGCGTATTGAGCAGAAAATCAGGATGGATAAGCAAAAGCCAGCCGGTATGTTTGAAATCGTCTTCTATGGCAGACTCAATGGAAAGAACTTGTCCCGGTGACATAAACACCATTACGCCCTCGTCGAAATCAAAGTGCTGCTGGCCATATTTCAGCTTGGAACAGACATTTTTTTTCAGGGCAATTGTATAAAAATCGTGGCTGATTCTTTTTGGTGCTGCACCTTGGCGGGCTTTGATATCCTCGAAGCGTACCACACTGATCAGAGGGTGCGCGGGTTTGGGCAGCTCCATCAAACGGTGATATTCGGTGATTGTGCGAATGTTCCTAGGTGCTTCCGGAGACTTCATAATCAGCTTGTCTACAATCCAAACAGTACTTTCAACCCTTCTTTCAGTGAAGCAGGCGAACGCCCAAGTGTCCGGGCAAGGTCAGCAGTCACTTCCGACTCCTGTCCATTTCGAATATCAGCATTAAAATCGATAATTTTTCTGGCCATAGCTACCGGAATGCCCTTCTTGATCAGGATCGATTCAAAAGCTGAACTTCCAACCGGTGTGTAGTTCACCTCTTTTCCAGACAGGTCAGTTAATACGTGAGCAATGTCATCAAACGTATATGCTTCCCTGCCTGTAAACTTATAAGTCTTATTTTCGCAGCCCTCATCCAATATAACGTTTGCAATGGCCTCCCCCATTTCCTTTCGCAGTGCAAATGCAACTTTACCCATGCCGGCAGACTGGATGATGCCGCTCTCGAAAACCTGATTGCCGACAAACAGTGGAATCACGTCCATGTACAATGCATTGCGAAATATTGTGTAACGCAAGCCGCTTTCCTTAATGTATTTCTCGGTGGCAAAGTGGTCCGCCATCAAGGTATTTGACAGTTTATCCTGATCCCGCATGGAGCGGCTGGTGTAAGCAATTCCGGAAACTCCTGCCCTCTTGGCTGCATCCACCACATTAAGGTGCTGCTTTATCCTGTCGCCTTCGTCCCCTGCTGAAATCAGCAACACCGTATCTACTCCCTTCATCGCCTTGTCGAGGGAGGTTGTATCATCGAAATCACCCAGAAAAGCCGGAAATCCCCTCTCCTGAAAAGACAGCCGTTTTTCCTCGTTCCTGGTAAGCACGGCAATACTGCTGGCCGGCACCCTTTTCGACAGCGTTTCGATCACCGCGCTTCCCAAAGCACCTGTCGCACCCGTTACTAATATTCGCATAGCTTTTGTTTTTTAATACTCACCAAAGCTCCGCAGAAACACACAGGAAAAATAAGCCGAATCCTGCTATGTTGTAGTCCAATCTGACCTGGTGGAAGGAGGCTGGTATTAGTTTACAAGCTTACGCGTCATCTTCAATATAAGATAATCTCTAACGGAGTCCTCGGTTTCTGGGGAAATACAAGGGCATGTTCCTGATTGTAAATGAATACCAAACCGACTTCAAGATGCGAACAAATTTTTGTTTGCCAACAGTAATCATTTGTACCACAGCTTGATTTTGGAGGTAACCTCATTGATATTAATGGGCTTGCTCATGTAATCGTTCATGCCTGCATTTAGACATTGCTGCCGATCTTCTTCAAGTGTATTGGCAGTCAACGCAATGATTATGGGTTGTTGTACCACTGTTTTACGTATCAGCCTGGTGGCCTCCACTCCATCCATGACGGGCATTTGCATGTCCATTAAAACAAGTCCGTAATTCTTTGAATTAGCTGCTTCTACCGCCTCCCTACCGTTATTTGCAATGTCAGGCTGATAACCGAGCTTTTGCAGCACCCTTACAATTACATGCTGATTAATGGCATTGTCATCCACTACCAGCACTTCGTATGGAAAATCTTTTGCCAAATTCGTCTGGAACCTGGAGACCTGCGCGGCTTCCATGCCGATCTTAGTGTGTTGCTGCAATGCATTGATGATATGCTTGCTGAGGATATGCTGGCGGATAGGCTTGGTTAGTACCGAAGTAAAAAGCTGCCGCTCCTGCTCCTTCAGCGGTTCACCGACGGAGCTTAGTAAAATCAAAGGAATTTGCCTTCCTGAACTTCGGAGGTTTCTGGCCAGGGTTATTCCATCCATCAGGGGCATCTGCATATCAGTCACAACCAGGTCAATACCTTGATTATCTGCTAAAATACCCAGCGCTTCTTCTCCCGACGAAGCCAGTACCGGCACAAGCTGCCAGTTCTCCATCTGCCGCCTCAGAATAGTCAGGTTTGTAAAATTATCGTCTACGATCAAAATCTTTTTACCCCAATGTTCCCCCATATTGTAATCCTGGTAAGGCGACAGGGTTTTGGTACCGACCACGGTTTTGATCGAAAAAGAAAAAGTAGATCCCTCCATAAGGGTGCTGTGGACGCTCATTTCTCCCCCCATGAGGGTCACAAGGTTTTTTGAAATAGCAAGGCCCAGACCGCTGCCCCCGTACTTGCGGGTGGTAGACGAATCAATCTGTGTAAAGGCATCAAACAGTCCTCCAAGCTTTTCTTCCTGGATACCAATGCCCGTATCCCGTACATCGAACCGCAGTTGCAGCTGCCCATCATGCAGTTCTTTTTCAGGATAAACATAAACGCAGACTTCTCCCCGCTCGGTAAATTTGACCGCATTGCCAATCAAATTAACGAGTACCTGTTTCAGGCGGGAATCATCGCCGACAATCTGCAAAGGGACTCTTTCGTCAATCTCATAGATGAGATCAAGCCCGATACCCGCTGCTTTCACGCCGAATACATCAAATACATCTTCGAGGGTCTGCCTCAGATTAAGGTCATCATTTTCAAGTTCCAGTTTACCCGTCTCAATTTTAGAGAAGTCCAGAATATCATTGATGATACTGGTAAGGGTATCGCCGCAGTTCAAAATAGTTTCGGCAAACATATGCTGCTCATCAGAAAGCGGCGATTGTTTCAGAAGCGCCGCCATGCCCACCATACCATTAATGGGCGTACGGATTTCATGGCTCATGGTAGCCAGAAAGGCACTTTTTGCTTTGTTTCCCTCCTCAGCTTGTTGGCGTGCTAAGTCAAGTTCGGCATTGGATGCACGAAGTTCTGCATTGATCCTGCGCTGAATTTCTTCATTATTCTTTCGTTCCAATGAAAGCTGGACCTCTTTCTCCAGTTCGCCTACTCTCCTGGTTTGTGATATCTGCTTCTGGTAGTATTTTTCAAACCGGTATGACCAGAGTCCGCAAATGCCAAAAATGCCTGCTGCCAATAGCATATGCATGGCAAAAGTCATTATATCGAAATAGTCAAGCTTGGTAAAATAAATCTCTTCCAGACCGGAATTCTGCAGGTAGCCAAAAACGGAATGATGTACCAGCACGACCAGCATCATCGGTATCTGAAGCTTCCAGTTTTGGTAAGTAATCAGCACAGCACTACCGATGAAGGCAAAAAAGTGCATTTCAAAAAGTCCGTGCATCTGGTATATAAACTGGGCCATGAAAATACCCAGGACTGTACTCAGCACATACTGGTACAAATCAGATTCGGGCAGTGCCAGCTTAGTGGAATAATAGGCAACAAGCAGGATACCACCAACCCCAACTGCTATAAACCAGGTTTCATAAAAAGAAGCTAAAAACAAGCCGAGTAAGAAATAGCCCGATAAGATGTAGTTGATGATACTATCAGATCTTTCCTTTACACCTGTCCTAAAATCTTCAACAGGAGTGATCTGTGAAGCTACATGTATATTCATTCCTATTAATTATTAGTTCGTGTGTAAAGTGATTGCATATTCAAAGAATTACAATTCGGCAGGTATTGAATTCAGCTGTAAAAAAGACATTGGTTAATGCAGCCAGGATCAATTTAGGACTTTGATAGACGGTAATGATAATTGGCTTTCACAAGATTTCCAGCACACATTAATTACTTCAAATGTAGAACTAAAACTACTAGAATACAAAATATATACGCTTAATTAGCTATCGTGCTGCTGATCTTTAATTATATTCTGGTTTAAGCTTCCCGACATGTATATGGATCATCATTTAGGTTTATAAACCTGGCTAATTCAATTTAATCGTATGAAAACATCTTTAATAAACTTGCACTCGGATACATTCTTTATGATTAATTAAGCTTTGCTACCCAAAAATTAGCGGGAAGCAATCCCCCACATTTTTGCGTATTGATAAGTAAGATTTGATATTGGGTTGACATCTTGAAATTCAGGTTAAAGTGCATTGATATATATCAGAAAACCCGAGTTGTCAGCTGTCTCCGTTTGCCAGCGGGAAGTCACTATCAAAAAACAAAGAAATGAAGGCGCGGCACCTATCGTTAACACGCAGCACAAAGTAGATAGTAAGCAGCTCAAACTTATGACGCTGGCAAGTAATACTTGTACTAAATAAATGAGTCATGCAGGGTTACGACTATGCGGAAAACAGAAGGGCGCTCGACCAGGATCTATGGACAAAAATCATCCATGACGATAAAGATGCCTTGGGAGAACTATTCGACGTATACAGTGCAGAGTTATTAAAGTATGGGTATGGAATTGCAAAAGACAAGGATGTAGTGGGTGATGCAGTTCAGGATATTTTTGTAGATATATGGTCATACCGAAAAAATCTGGCTGTTCAGGTACAGGTGAAGTTTTATTTATACCGTTCCATGCGGAGGGCTGTGATAAAACACATCACACAAAAGCAAATTTCTCATATTGATGTTTCTGATATAGCGTATTCGCCGGATTTTGAACCATCTCCCGAAAGTGAGTGGCTGTCCAGGGAATCAGAAACAGATAGAAACAGCCGGATATTGCATTCGCTCATTTTCTTATCCGGCAGAGAAAGAGAAATTATTTCACTCAAATACTATTCCGATTTAAAGATCAGGGAAATCGCCTCCCTGCTTGACATCAAAGAACAAACCGTTGCCAACACGCTCCAAAATGCATTGACAAAACTCAGAAAGCACCTCGTCTACACCGGCATTGTTTTGTTTTTATTCATAAATTTTAAAATAAATATTCAATTTTTCTGGTAGTAAAATCATTTTGATTTCTCTGTATTTCAGAAGGGTGGAATACCTCTGATATACAGATGAAAGATTATGTAAGTTTTCAGCCGGAAGAGTTTGCACAGGATGATTTTTTCATTCACTGGGTAAAAAGCACGGACTATCATGCTGAGACTTTCTGGCAAAACTGGCTTGAAACTTATCCCTTCAAAAGAAATGATGTAGAAGTGGCGCGGCAGCTGGTACTGCTCACCCAGCATTTACCGGGCCAGGAATTTTCTAAATCTGAAATTCAGGATTTAAAAACTTCTATATTCCAAAAAATAGCATCGTTAGAAAATTCAGGATCGCCGGTCCGGCCGCTGCGCTCCTACCCTTACTGGATTGCGGCAGCGGTTTTAGCGGGTCTTATGTTCATGGCTGGATGGTATTTCCTTCAAAATGAAACCATTAAACGTGCAAGGTATGCGAGTATGGTCAAGGAAGCAGCCCATAGATATGACCTCCTCGAAGTAAAAAATCACACCAAAGCAACCCGGCTCGTTAACCTTCCCGATGGAAGTTCGGTGATACTGAAAAAGGGCAGCAAACTTTCGTATCCGAGCTACTTTGCGCAGGACAAAAGAGAAGTTTTCCTGACTGGCGAAGCATTTTTTGAAATCGCCAAGGATGCTGACAAACCATTTTATGTATTCGCCAACGAAATCGCCACGAAGGTTGTCGGGACCAGCTTCACCATCAAATCATATCCCCGGGATAAACAAATTGTTGTTACTGTCAAAACCGGGAAAGTATCCATTTTTAATCCTGAGTCCCCGGAGGAAATACAACAGCGAAATAAGAAATCAGAAGGGTTGATCTTAACCCCGGATCAGCAGGCAGTATTTGAGAAAGAGGATCTCCTGTTGATCCGGAAAATAGTTACTCCGAAAGATCCTGCACTGATGCAGCAGGCTGAATATATGCTTTTTGAATATGAAGAATCGCCCCTGGAAAAGGTTTTTGAAGATCTTGAAAATGCGTATCAGATTAAAATTGTATTTGACAAAATAACACTGGGAAAAAGCCCGATTACAGCCTCGCTGACGGACGAACCCCTGGAAGAAAAATTGAAACTGATTTGTAAAGCAATACGCGCAGATTACCAGAAAGTAAATGGTGAAGTAATTATTTCAGAAAAGGAAAAATAACGGAAAAACAATCGAAATCGTGACCTAGAATCAGTGCCTATGGTATAGATCAACTTAACCTCTTTTCATAAAAAAGGCCGCTGAAGTTCGAGCTTCACCGACCTTTAAAATCCTGATCATCCTGGCAGATGACAGTAATCCTATTGTCAAAATCGTCAAATCTCAACAATCACAAATTATGAGAGAAAATTTTAGATATCAATATCTTATATGGGATATTATGAAAATGACTATATATCAAATCGTCCTTTGTATGCTGTTTTGCAGCGTGGTTTCGGCCTCGGTGACGAACGGGCAGAATGTCCTGGACCAGAAACTGACCGTAGAGATCAAGGCAAAAAGTGTGCGGGAAGCATTGAAGATCATTGAAAAAAATTCGGATGTAAAATTCATATACAGCTCCCGGATGATCGACATTAACCAGAAAGTTGATCTGAAGGTGGTGAACGGATCAATGGCCGAGGTACTGGACAAATTACTTCGCCCGCTGCAATTGAAATTTGAAATATCGGGCCGGCAGATCGTACTGGACAAGCAGGACAGGAATGTAGGCAATGTCCTTGAAAATGCTGGTTTGAACCCAAAAAATCTGGTCGCACTTAACGGCAACACACCTTTGGCCAAGAACCTGGCAACGATTTCAGGAGTAGTGACAGACCAGACGAATGCGCCCCTTCCAGGCGCCAGTGTAGTATTAAAAGGAACCACAAAGGGCGTGGTGACGGATTCTGACGGAAAGTTCTCTATCCAGGCAGAGCCAGGGGATGTTCTGGTGATATCTTTCATCGGAAACAAGACGCAGGAAGTAACCGTCAGGGATGAAACCAGCATGACAATCATGCTGGAAGCTGATGCTACCATGCTGGGAGGTGTCGTGGTAGTGGGATACGGTACTCAGAAAAAAAGCGAAATAACTTCCTCCATCGCGAAAATAGATGGTAAGGATATCCAGACATCGACTGCGTCGAACGTTGCGCTCTCACTGCAGGGCAGGGCTTCGGGTGTGGAGGTTGTTTCGTCCGGGCTTCCCGGAAAAACACCGAGTATCAGGATCCGCGGAGTTGGTACGATCAACAATACCCAACCACTGATCGTGCTGGATGGCGTACCTGTCAGTGCGGACGTGTTAGGACAGCTGGCACCCGCTGAAATCGAGTCCATTGAAATATTAAAAGACGCAGCATCCGGTGCAATATATGGTACGCGTGCGGCAAACGGTGTGGTATTGGTCACCTCAAAAAAGGCGGGTTTCAAACAAAAAACAACGGTACGGTTAAATACTTCAGCCGGGATCAACAGTTTGATTAAAAAATATCCGGTCCTGAATGCAGAGAAGCTTTACGAACTGAAACGTGAGCGGTATGTGATGGACGGACTTCCTATCGACCAAAATTCGCCATGGGCAAACGAATATTACAACAAAACCCGCACCGACTGGCAGGACGCGATGTTTCAAAAAGGTTTATATACCGACTATAACGTAAATATTGGCGGTGGCTCCGAGAACTCGACGATCAATGCCAATTTCTTTTACAGAGACGAAGACGGTACACTGATCACCACCAATATGAAGCGTCTTGGCATGTCGCTCAGGAGCACGCAAAAAATATCGGACCGCCTGAGGATTGAGGAGAATGTACGGATATCAGGAAGGAAAAACGTGATTGTGCAGGATGACCTGGGTGAGGGAACCTCTACGACGATTTACTCAGCCTACCGGTTTATGCCTGCCATACCGGTGAAAAATGATGACGGCACTTATGGATCAGGGAAAGCCAGCACGCAACTCGGCGACATGTGGAACCCGGTATACAAGGCGAGAGAAGAATGGTGGCGCACCAATGAGATCAGATCGATCATCACGACGAAAGTGGATTTTGATGTAACCAAGGATCTGACTTTAAGCGCAAGAGCATCCTACCAAAGGACTACATCGGGTGATAACCACTTCCAGAACATCACCCCGGAGCAGTCAAGAAGTGAGTCTGCCCCTACCCTTGTGTTCGCCAATTTCCTGGCCACAACCAAGCTGGGAGAAGTATTTGCTAACTACGACAAAACGGTAGGCAATCACCACATCGGAGCAACTTTCGGTATTTCCGGCCAGATCGACCAGGGTAACTACAACCGGATGATCGGTCAGGGATTTGCGTCCACACTGAACAGCCAGCTGGTGATGAACAATGCAGCAACAACAAGGGTGGAAGGCAATGAGAATGCAACAACGGGCATTGCCTCTGCTTTCTTCCGCGGAACTTATAGTTTTAAAGACACCTATTATGTTTCAGGTATTTTCAGGGCGGACGGTTCGTCCAGATTTGCTGACGGAAATCGCTGGGGATACTTTCCGTCGATTTCTGCGGGGTGGCGGATTTCCAATGAAAACTTCCTGAAAGGCAATCCGAACATATCCAATCTGAAGCTGAATGTCGGCTGGGGACAACTCGGTAACCAGAATGTCGATCCCTTCCAGTATTTGAATGTTTATCAGAAGGATGTAAAATATGTCCTCGGCGGTACCAACCTGACGGGAACGCGGCTGGCTTCGTTTGCGAACACCAATATTACCTGGGAAACCACGAGTTCGCTGAATGTGCTTCTGGAGATGGGGTTGTTCAACAATAAATTAAATCTCGACGTCGCGTATTTTGACAAGAGAACAAAAAATATGCTGATCCCTCTTCCGAGCCTGCTGGCGTCCGGAACGGTGTCCATCCCCGACTTCAATGCCGGTGAAATGCGAAATTACGGGTTTGAGATCGAGCCTTCTTACAATGGTCAGGTGGGGAATGTCAATTTTGACCTTGGCCTGAACCTGACGTACCTGCAGAACGAGGTTACCCAGCTTTACGGCGAAGCCAAGTACATCTCGTCCAATGAATATAACAGGACTTACCAGGGCCAGCCTGTCGGTACATTTTACGGCTGGAAAACGGACGGAATTTACCAGAACCAGGCAGCAGTTGAGAGCGATCCAAACATTTCCAAAGATCCGAGGAAAGTATATATTACGCCGGGAGATGTGCGGTTTGTGGACATCAACGGTGATAATATCGTGGATGATAAAGACCGCGTAAGGATCGGAAATCCGAATCCAAAACTGTTGCTGGGCTTCAACCTGGGCATTTCTTACAAAGGTTTTAATCTTTCCACGGTATTCAGCGGCTCTCTGGGCCATCAGCTGTATGACGCCATGATGGTACGTGGGATAGACCCTACCCAGAGCGGCAATATGGATGCAGTATCCTATGAAAGGTGGACGGGAGAAGGTTCTACAAACAAATACCCGAGAATGTCGACCATTCGGGCCAACAACAATTATCGCGTGTCCGAGCTCGGTATTAAAAACGGAAACTATGTACGAATGAAAGATGCCACCCTCGGCTATTCGGTACCAGAAACGGCATCAAAATCGATTGGCATCTCCCACCTCAGAGTGTATCTGTCTGGCCGTAACCTGCTGACATTTACGAAATTCGACGGTGTTGACCCCGAAGAAAGCGGAAGTGACAACCTGAACCGCGGTGTCATTTTAAATAATACGCCCCAGTCGAAAAGCCTTGTATTAGGGTTGGATATTACATTTTAAAACCATTTAGCCTTACCTAAAATGAAAAAATATACATTCTTGCTGGCATTTGGACTGCTGTTTTTTTCCTGCGACAGCATTCTCGATCAGAACCTCGTGGGTAGCAGGACGGACGAGGATTACTGGCAAACTGAGTCGGACTTGCGCGATGCGATTGCGGGCGTATATGGTCCATGGGCCACACGGGCATTGGGAATGGATGATTTGTTCTTTGACAATCAAAGTGATGATCACTGGAGAGCCGGCGACCATGCCGAAGACGAAGAAATCGAAACCTATAATACCGTTCCGTCCAATACCAAAATCAAGGATACCTATCAGTATAAATATGAAGTGATCAGCCGGGCAAATGGTGTCATCATCAATGCACCGAAAGTGAAAGCTGCCGGCGCGATCAGTGAGGATTCTTACAATTCCATTCTTGGACAAGCCTATTTCCTGCGGGCCTATGCCTATTACAGGCTGTACCTGATTCACGGACAAGTTCCCATTATCAGGGAAGAAAATGTGCTGAACAATGAATACAATCAGCCTAAATGCGAGTCGCCGGAAGTTCTGGCGAATTTTATACTGGAAGACCTGAACATTGCGGCGGGATTGCTGCCCATGCATAACATTACGGGAAGCGTCAGTAAAGGTGCAGCCTGGGCCGTGATGACGTCTATCTACATGCATCTGGCGAAAGAATATACGGATAGCGAAAACCTGAACAAGGCCATCGCCTCGGGAAAGAACGTGATAGATAATTATCCTCTTGCCGCCGACTACCTTTCGCTTTTCAGAAAAGGCAATGAAAGTTTACCCGAAAACCTGTTCCTGATGATGAACGACATGTCGTGGATCAACCAGGAATTATTGTCAAAACACCGCGGTCCGCGTCCCTGGGGCATGTACGGATTCAATGAGCCTCACACCGATCTCGTGAATGAGTTTGAAACGGGTGACAAACGCAAGAAAACGACCATTGTTTCAGACGGTGAATCTGTCAGCCAGGCAGGCACAATCGTTGTTCATACGCCCGGACTTTCCAACACAGGCCACAGTTATTTCAAATATATGGATTGGGTTACGCCTGAAACATTTAATCACGGACTGAATATTCCTTTCCTGAGGGCCGCGGATACATATCTTTTGGTTGCCGAAGCGAAAATCCGTCTGAATGGTGCAGGTGCCGGAGATGCAGAGATCAATGCGGTGCGTAAAAGAGCAGGTTTGGCTCCGGTTACCAAGGCAGACATTAAAGCGTTAATCCATGAAACGCGGGTCGAACTGGCCGGGGAAAACTTCCGGTATCAGAACCTCCTGCGCTGGGATAAAGCGGGAATTTATGATCTTCAGACTTTTTTAGTTAAACCAGAAAAAATGTTTCCGGCTGATTTGGGGAGGATGAAATGGGTAAGGCCAAAGAACTATTACCAGCCCCTTCCACAAATTGAAATCGATAATTCAGACGGTATACTTAAACAAAATCCGGACTGGGTAAATTAATCAGCTAAACACCGTTTTATGATGTTTCTTAATACGATGTGACATAATCGGCAGGTCAATATTAAATGCATTGATTTTTTAACTATATAAGCCCTTAGATTAATACTCTAAGGGCTTATATAGTTTTTTAAACTGGCTGAATTACTGGTGCGCAGCAAATTAAAATAATTATGAGCGGGGCAATAAAGGCGATACATCAAATCATGGTATATAAACATCAGATCGCGGCTGCTTACGGGTACAAATTGTCAATCGCCTATTAACAAATTCCAACCGGTTAGACCAGCGATCTTTATTCTATCTCCTATTAATACAGTCTTGTTCTACCTACTTATAAAATCAATTGGCAAGGTATGCCGGGTAGTGACTTTTTTTCCTTTTTTTACGGCAGCATCCCAGCCACCATTCGTTTCCTTTACCAAATCCATTACCTGCCGATCCACATTTTTGGAAACACCCCTGTCAAGCGAATAGTCACTTAGCTTTCCACGCTCGTCCACAATAAATGAAACCAGGAGCTTGCCTCTTGGAATGCCGTTTGCGGGATTCATGGAAGGAAAAATATCAACATGCTTATTGAGTAGTTTTACAAACTCTTTCGGTCCTCCACGAAACTTGGGTGGGATGGCATCAACCGTGTATTCAACAGGCTGCTGGCCTGGATTTCTTATCCCTCTGACTAATATTCCATCCTGATAATCCTCTTCGTACACCACATCCGTGATCGAATGACGCCCTACCCAATGCCCGGTTTTTAAACCATCCACAACAAGCCCCTCTTCGAAAACCATTTTGCCATCATAAATTCCAGCCTGAATCCTGGCTGTTCCGGAACCCTTCGTTACCAGAATACGCCCGTCCATATCCCAATTTTCAAGCACAGAAACCTTTTTACTGTCGAGAAGCAGCACATTCCCGAGCTGACCGTTTTCGTACCAGCTGGTAATTTGTGTGAGGCTGTCTGAGGAGATTTTTTCTTCCCGCAGCATT
This sequence comes from Dyadobacter sandarakinus, assembly GCF_016894445.1. Classification (NCBI taxonomy): domain Bacteria; kingdom Pseudomonadati; phylum Bacteroidota; class Cytophagia; order Cytophagales; family Spirosomataceae; genus Dyadobacter; species Dyadobacter sandarakinus. The sequence continues at coordinate 835,028 of NZ_CP056775.1, read as the reverse complement.
CCGCTCCTATAATAGGTCTTACTTACTGATGGTAATTTTCCGCTCCCTGGATAAGCCGTGAAAGAAAGAAGCCGACCGTCCGCCTGGGTTATGATCTCCTCCGAAGGACTTTCCCAGTTGCCCATATTGGCAGAAATACGGTAAGCCTGCACGGAATCCATTTTGACCGGACCCGATAGTTTTACCCAAATCTCTTCCTTCTGAAAAGGAAATGTTTTCACCGTTTTCCATTCTCCACCTCTTTTCTCCTGGAATAAAATATCCGCACGAACATCCCCGTATGTGTCAACAGGGATCACATTTCTGAACTTAAATTTCTTCTCGTCGGAAACCATATTTTGGTTTTTGTCGAAATATTCGACCATCGCGCTTTGCGTAGCGTCGTAGGAAGGAATAGGTGCGGTTCGGAAAGCAATCGGGTACACCACTGCCTGTTGTACGGGTTGGCCATTGACCATGGCAGGCTTCCAGGCTTTGTAAAGATCCATTACCCGCAATGCTTCAATGTCACACAAGCTATCCAGTGACCTGGCAATTTCAAGGCTTGTTATTGTGCCATCCGTCTGCACAACTCCTTTGACCAGCACCCGCGCATCAAGGCCTTTTGCGGCAGCATGGATAGGAACTCTCAGATTGGCTGTGACGAAACGGTTAAAGAGTGCGATTCCCCCACCCGGCTCAGCAACTTTCTCCACTTCATTAGCCTGATACACTTTCTGTGAAAAAGCTGAAAAGCTGATCAGACAAAACAATGCTATGTTTTTCAATAGATATGTAAATTGTAATGAATGCATCACATTGTCTATGCTACATCTCCTTTTGGAAATAGTGTCATATGCCCCTGCATCAGGCACAATACCGTTTAGTTAGATTCAGTGATATTGTCTCCTCTAAACTTTGCCATATCAATCCATTTAGTAGAGATATAAAATGGTGATAACAGGATTGTCAACAAGTATTTCAGTACTGTTTTAATAATATCATGGTATTTAGTTTGTGAATCAAAATCACCACTACGTTTTTTTGGCGCTCAAATCAACTCACCTAAGCATACTTATTTTTTAGAAAGACTACTAAATCCGATTCAAGCTCTTTTAATGATGAATAAGATGCTACACTAATGATACCAGAATAAAGCACATCCAATAAGCTTAATAGTACATTGGGAGCATGTGCATGTACTGTTATTTGCTTTCCACTTTTAGAGATTTGTGCACCGACAAACTCTGACTTTCGAACAATAATGCTTTTATTATTACCTAAACCAAAAGATTTATAGGAGTATCCGGAAGAAAATTCCTGAGCGAGAGCTTGTGCAATTTCCTCGTTTGATGGGTCTTGCCCTATTTTGATAACCTTCATAATTAGTCCGTTAGATTTTTTATAACTGTTAAAAGGTCGAAAAAGAATAGCATATATCAAAGCCACCCTTGATTTGATACAACACCCCCGGAGCATGCGCTAATGTAGAAGAAATGAGAAGGAAGATAACTTCATGCACGGCTGCTTTGCATATGTTTGGAACAGTGGCACGTGGGCACAAAAAAATCCCTGCAAAGCATTGCAGGGATTTTTTTGTTTGTGCGCCCGAAGGGATTCGAACCCCTATCGGTGGTACCGGAAACCACAATTCTATCCATTGAACTACGGGCGCCTGTCCGGGTATCGGGCAGCAAATATAGGCTTAATTTGATTCAAGCGCCACTTTGCTCCTAATTTATAAGGGGATTTTTGCTAAGTCCCTTTGTTTAAAGCTGTTTCAGCAAATCCCAGTCACCGGTGTTTTTCAGGTAAAGGTAATCCAGCAATAATCCATTCACATTCGTGATCAGCCTGTGCCCTTCCGCAAAGGGTACCACCCATGTTTTGATATATTCATGATCCGAAATCAGTCCCTGTGTCTGGTTATGGTATTTGCTGATTTCCTGACGCGACAGTTCCAGTTCGCAGTAAAACATGTACATGGCCTCATCGCTCGTTCCTGTCGATGGATAGTAAGGCTCCTTATTAACCTGCACCAGCTGTTCCCTGGATACCCGTATGCCCGTTTCCTCAAACACTTCACGCGCTGCTACGCCAGCCGCATCCGACTCGCTGTCGAGCATTCCCGCGGGATGTTCGTAAGTCATTGAGCCATCGCAAATGCGGCGCTGCTGCACAAGCAAAAGGTTTTTCTCCCTGGTTTCTTTTTCAATAAAACACACCAGCACACTTACCACCTCCCCTTTCAGAAAACAGATGGGCGGAATTTTGTTTCCTTCCGGTGTAGTTGCGTCGGTGTAAAGAAGGGAAAAAAGGACATCCCCGTTCCCGGTGCGGCGTGAGTAGAGTTCATCCACGCGGTGTATCGTCAGCCCATTGTTTTCGAGGCGCGATTTCCAGAGCTTGTATTTATGTGCATCAACCAGCTTTTCGGGCATCGGAAGAATCTGATTAATTGTAAAGTGGAAAAGCTATTGACGCGAAAGGCATTCCGTAAGTTTTTGAGAAGCGCCGGTGACCATTGTCGAGCTTTACTTCAGTACTGTAAGCAACCTGACCGTAAGTATATCCCAGCTTGATCCCCAGCCGGTCGGTAATCCAGTAGCGGAGGTACACTTCCGACTGACCATTTTGCCGGTCAACCAGCAGTGGAAGCGCATTGAGGGTACTGGGATTGCTGCTTACATAATCGTTGTAGTACGGTGCGCCCGCGCCTTCAAATAAGGATGGCTTGGTGTACAGCCCGCCTCTTTTTATTCCGAATGCAATACCTGCAAGATCCGTATTGGCCCCCAGGTCGATCCGCCAGATGCGGACATTTGCACCCAGCAGAAAGCTCACGCCGCTGGAACTTAACCGGCCAAACTTCAAAGTGTCGGCCGAAAGAGCGGTACTTTTGGGCAAGAGGTCGTTTCTGCCGGCATAGTACCCCCAGGCCCTGATGCCCCAGCCCACCCTGAACCACGGAAAGTTACTCAAACTCAGCTCCTGGTGATAGGTAGCAGCCGGCGCCCACTCCTGGTCGAGGTAGCCCGTACCAATGTCCAGCCCGGATGTAACCCTTGCAAGACTCTGCGACTTTGCCGGAAGTACGGCGGCAATAACAAACAAAAACAGTAAAGGAAATTTCTTCATTTTTCAGCTGCTGTGTGACGGGGCAAAGGTAAAGAAATGTGTAAAAAAAACAGGCAGGGTACCTTTTTCCTGCCTGTTCTGACAGGATGATCACCTGCCGGATGTATTTACAAGATCAACTTTTTACTTTCTTCAACACACTGGCGCCGAGTGGCGGAAGGTCGATCATGACCGAGTTCTGTCTGCCGTGCCAGTAAGCATTCTCGGTTTGTACAGGATGATAATTGATCACCCCGCTCCCGTAAAATTCGGTTGCATCGGAGTTGAATATTTCCTGCCAGCTCCCCTCCGAAAGGACGCCCACGCGGTAACCCTTCCTCGGAATCGGTGTCAGGTTCAGCACGATTACCACGTACTCATCCGGGTTTTCACCTTTTCTTGCATAAATAAGGACAGAATTCTGCCGGTCCTGGGTATCGATCCACTCAAAGCCTTGTCCCGAAAACGAGTACTCAAACAAAGCAGGTTCGGTACGGTAAAGGTTGTTCAGCTTTTTTACGCATTCCTTCATTCCATGATGCGGAGGCTGGTTCAGCAAATGCCAGTCCAGACTCTGGTCAAAATTCCATTCTGAGGGTTGTCCAAACTCCCCGCCCATGAAGATCAGCTTGGTGCCGGGGTGCGTAAACATATAGGTAAACATGAGCCTCAGGTTAGCGAAACGCTGCCACTCGTCGCCGGGCATTTTGTTGATCAATGACTTTTTCCCGTATACGACTTCATCGTGGGAAAATGGCAGCATAAAGTTTTCAGAAAAAGCATAAACCAGGCTGAACGTCAGCTGGTCCTGGTGCCACTTGCGGTACTCGGGCTCCTTCTGGAAATAGCTGAGCGTGTCATGCATCCAGCCCATCATCCATTTCATTCCAAATCCAAGCCCCCCTACAAACACCGGCCGCGACACACCCGGAAAAGCAGTTGATTCCTCAGCGGTCGTCTGAATATCGGGGAATGCCGAGTAAGCAGCAATGTTCATCTCCCGGAGCAGTGATATGGCTTCCAGGTTCTCCCTGCCGCCAAATTCGTTCGGTATCCATTCATTATGCTTGCGCGAATAATCGAGATAGAGCATCGAAGCCACAGCATCCACGCGCAGCCCGTCGGTATGGTACCGGTCGAGCCAGAAAATAGCATTGCTGATCAGGAATGATTTGACTTCATTGCGCCCATAATTAAAAATATAGCTTTTCCAGTCGGGATGGTAGCCCTTGCGCGGGTCTGCATGTTCATACAATGCAGTACCGTCAAACCGGAACAAGCCGTGCGCATCGCCCGGAAAGTGCGACGGAACCCAGTCCATATACACGCCCACGCCAGCCTGGTGAAGCTGGTCCACCAGGTACATCAGCTCCTGGGGCGTACCCATCCGTGACGCACACGAAAAGTATCCGGTGATCTGATACCCCCACGACGGCGCATAGGGATGCTCCATCACCGGCATCAGCTCCACGTGGGTAAAACCCATTTCCTTTACATAGGGTACGAGCCCTGCTGCAATTTCTTTATACGTGAGCGTACGCTCCGGATCGGAGGGATCACGCTGCCACGAGCTCAGGTGCACCTCATACACCGAAACAGGCGCATTGAGCTTGTTGGTCTCTTTACGTGCCTCCATCCACTCTTTATCGCCCCATTCATACCAGGTATCCCAGACGATGGAGGCGGTGCGCGGCGCCAGCTCACTCCAGAATGCAAAAGGATCGCATTTTTCGAGCCGCTCGCCGGTATTGGAAGCTATAAAATATTTGTAAACCTCTCCATTGCCCACATCCGGTATCCACCCTTCCCAGATCCCCGAACTATCCCAGCGCGGAAACAGGGAGTGGGTACCTTCATTCCATCCATTGAAGTTGGCAATGACCGAGACATACGTAGCATTGGGAGCCCATACGGCAAAGTAAGTACCCACCACACCATGCAGCTCAACCACATGGGCACCCAGTTTTTCATATAACTTAAAGTGCTTACCCTGCTTGAAAACGTGAATATCGAAGTCGGTAAAACGGCTGAATGATTCTACTGGTTTCAGGTTATGCCGGGGGGCATTCTCAGCACTGGACTCGCTGGCAGGGGTAATAGCGCCTGTTGTTTCTTTACCGGTGGGATTGGCCATTTTGTAATTCAAGATTGAGAACGGTGGTTACTGCTCGTAAGATTGCAATTTTATTAAACTAATTCTTTAAATGGATCTATTATTTGTCCCTGACTTCGTCGGGCTTGATCCGGTCCGGCTCAGTTCAGTGACTGCATCGAAGCCCATTGTATAGTACTGGCAACAAGCTGCTCAGGATGTATTTTTCTGTTTCTTTCAAACCAGTGATCAATATCCGGGTTGAACTGTGCGGTCAAAGTGAATGATTTTTTCTGAAATATCAACCTGACCGGGCTTTTCAGTTACTTTTCTTCAAAATATCCCCTGCAAACCCCTCTTTCGCTTTAAGGTGCGCCTGCTATCTTTATATTACGTTAAAAATTACCTTCCATGCATCTCAGATTATTCCTGTCACTGCTGTTTTTGGTGCCTTTTACGCCCGCCACGGCGCAGCTGACCTACTATGCAGACTTGCTCGGACATGGATTTCAGCAAGCCACGGTCGTGCAGCCGTCCGACTATGAAGGCAGCGTGACCTGTACCATCATCCGCAAGCCCGCGCCCGCCCGGAGCAATAAGGCGGTCCTGTATGTGCATGGCTTCAACGATTACTTTTTTCAGGAAGAAATGGCGGACAAGTTCAATGCGCAAGGTTACAACTTCTATGCGGTGGACCTGCGGAAATCCGGACGGTCGTGGCTTGCTCACCAGAAGCTGAACAACGTGCGCGACCTTGCCGAGTACTTCCCCGACCTTGATACCGCACTCGCCGTCATCAGACAGGAAGGTAGCAGCAAAATATTGCTCAGCGCCCATGATCTTGGCGGGCTTACCGCAGCCTTGTATGCAGATGCGCGCCGGGGAAAGGAGCTTTTTGACGCAGTATTGCTCAATAGTCCGATGTTCGCGTTGAATGTAAAATCGCCCACCTTCATCATCAGGCGCGCGGAGAAAAATCCGGACGGTGACACCGATGCGGGAATCAGTTCCTTGTACGGCGAAAGCCTGCATGAGACGGCACACGGCACCTGGCGCTATAATCTGAGCTGGAAACCGATCGAGGTTCCGCCTGTCAGCTACGGCTGGGTGCGGGCTGTTGCGCTCGGACTTGAAAAACTGGACAAAGGCTTGCAGATCGAGCGGCCCGTGCTGGTGCTGCATGCCGCCGGATTCATTGACGAAAAAAAATGGAGCGACGCATTTTTCTCCGGTGATGCGGTCACCAACATCAATGACATTGAAACCCGTGCACGGAACATCCAGGGGCAGTACAGCATCCAGGCCGTACCCGGAGGCATGCACGACCTCATCCTCTCCCGCGAGCCTGCCCGCGATGAGGTATACTCCACGATGCTGAACTGGGCACGAAGGGTAATCCGGTAAGGCTTGCGCTGGCACGAACGTTTACATTTATCCGGGTGGAAGCGAACTTCAGTTTTTCTTCAAATTTGAACGCTTCTTTTGCAAAAAGAACCCGTCATGAAACTGTTGCTTATCGAAGATGAAAAGGCCCTGGCCACCAGCATTCAGAATTACTTCCAGCGGGAGAATTTCGTATGTGAATGGGCACCTGACTATGGTACGGCCATGGAGAAAATTCATGTTTACGAATACGACTGCGTGCTCGTGGACCTGATGCTGCCCGACGGTGACGGACTTCAGGCCGTGCGGGAATTGAAAAGGAAGTCTCCCGAAACAGGCATTATCATCATTTCAGCCAAAAACTCACTGGACGACCGCATTGTGGGGCTCAACCTGGGCTCGGACGATTACCTGACCAAGCCATTTCACTTATCGGAACTCAATGCCAGGGTACAGGCCGTGATCCGAAGGAGGAACTTTCAGGGCAACCAGCAGATAGGGTTCGGGAAGATCCATATTGACCCTCAGGAACATTCCGTGGCTGTGGACGGGTATGAAATTATCCTTACCCGCAAGGAATATGACCTGCTGGTTTACCTGATCGCGAACAAGAACCGGGTTTTGACCAAAGAATCAATTGCAGAGCATCTTTGGGGCGACGATGCGGATTTGATGGACAACTTTGATTTTATTTATACACACATTAAAAACCTGAGAAAAAAACTGATGGACAAAGGCTGTCCCGATTACCTGAAATCCATTTATGGCGTAGGTTACAAATTCAGTGAGCAATGAACCTCCTGGAACGCATATTCCGCTACCAGATCGTGGCATCGCTCGTCATACTGCTGCTCGGGGCCGGACTTTTTTTCCTGTCGGTGCGGTACCTGATCGATGAGGAGGTAAATAAGGAACTGCTGCGGAGCAAGGTGAAGGTGAGCTGGCAGCTACGGCATATTGATACGCTTCCCGTGTACATACTGCAGCTGGGCGACAGCCTGCAGTTGCAGCCGGTGCGTTATCCGGGAAAAATGATTGCAGTGGAGCGGCGGATGTATAATGCAAATGAACGACAGTACCATCCCTACCGCCAGCTGATATTTTACGAGCAGGTAGAGGGCCAATGGTACCGGGTAATACTCAGCAAACTGCTGGACCAAAGGCAGCAACTCATGAAGGCCGTGGTCATGACGGTTACTTTCATTGTCGCATTGCTGCTGGTATCCATGCTGATGCTGAACAGCTGGCTGAGCGAGCGGCTATGGAGACCATTTTACAGAACATTAAATGCATTGGACAAGTACCAGCTTGAAAAGCATGAGGTACTTGAATTTTCGAGAACACGCACAACAGAATTTACCCAGCTCAACCAAACCCTGACCCAGTTCACGGAAAGGCTGGCAGCAAGCTATCAGAACCTGAAAGAATTTACGGAAAATGCTTCGCACGAGATACAAACGCCGCTGGCGGTGATCCTGTCCAAGATTGAGGGGATGATCCAGGATGAAACACTGAGCGAGTCGCAGCTCGTAAGCCTGTCGGAAGTGAGTGAGGCCGCCAACCGGCTGTCGCGCCTGAACCAGGCACTGCTGCTGCTGACGAAAATAGAAAACCGGCAATTTCTGGCTGGCACCGAGCCAGTCAATCTGACGCCCATCATCCATCGTAAGTTACGTGACCTGGAAGATCTGATTGAGCAGCGGAACATTACCGTAAGTACAAAGCTGGAACCGGTTGGCCCGGTCATGCACCAGGCATTGGCAGAAATACTGGTCAACAACCTGCTTACGAATGCAATCCGTTACAATGTGGAGGATGGAAAAATAGAAATACAGCTTACCCCGGGCAAACTTACGGTATGTAACACGGGCAGGCCCATCCAGGGTGATCCGGAGCTTTTATTTGAAAGGTTCAGGAAGGAAAGTACACATTCGGCCTCGCTGGGACTGGGGCTTGCGCTGGCAAAAACGATTTGCCAGGTCAACGGACAAACACTGACTTACCGGGTACAGGACGAGTGGCACATGCTCACGGTTACCTGGTAAAATAAGAATTTTCATGGCTGGTAGTGCTTAAAGGGGAGGTCTTTGACCTTCTCTTTTTTTATTTTTTTTCATAAAAAAGCAAACTTCAGAATGTCTTCAGAATGTCGCCAGAATTGCCACAGGATTGATGATGAAATTTGAATCATACTTAAACACTAAGTCAGCTATGATCCAAACTCGTAAATTCAGACAAATCGCATCAGTTGCTGTTATCTCCGCCTTTTTGGGCGGAACTTCGTTGGCAGCCTATGAGCATTTCGGCAAACCCGATACGATATCCACCTGGGTTGACAAAGCCACACCGCTTGTTCGCCCTGCCCGTCTTGACGACAAAACTTTACCAGCCGGCGTAGCCATGATCCCGGCAGATTTCACGGTTGCTTCCAAGAAAGCTACCGCTTCCGTAGTGCACATCAAGGCTACTCTGAAGCCTGAGCGGAATGTAAGTCAAATGGAGATTCCGGATGCATTCCGTGACTTTTTTGGTGACCGCAATCCTTTTGAACAACAAAATCCAAGAGGCCGCGGCGAGAAAGCCAAAGCTTCGGGCTCGGGTGTGATTATTAATCCCGACGGCTACATTGTGACCAATAACCACGTGATCCAGGGCGCTGAGTCGCTGGAAGTCACATTGTTTGATAAACACACCTATAAAGCGAAGGTGATCGGCAGCGACCCGAATACGGACATTGCCCTGATCAAGATTGATGCCAAAAACCTGCCTGCACTTGCATTCGGCAACTCTGAAAATGTAGAGGTAGGCCAGTGGGTACTCGCCGTAGGCAATCCCTATAACCTGACCTCGACGGTAACAGCGGGCATTGTCAGTGCCAAAGGCCGCAGTATCAATATATTAGGTGAAAATGCAAAAGCACCTATCGAATCCTTCATCCAAACCGACGCTGCGGTCAACCCGGGTAACTCGGGGGGCGCACTGGTGGATCTGAATGGAAACCTGATCGGTATCAATACAGCTATCGCCAGCCAGACAGGCTCATTTGCGGGGTATTCGTTTGCAGTACCTGCCAGCATTGCGCACAAGGTCGTGGAGGATATTTCCAAATATGGCTCGGTACAGCGCGGCTACCTGGGCGTGAACATCAGCGAGGTGGATGCCGAGAAAGTTAGGACCTTTAACCTGAAAGTGGACGAAGGCGTGCGCGTGGAAAACTTTGCTGCCGAAAGCGCTGCCAAAGACGCGGGTATGAAAGTAGGCGACGTGATCACCAAAATTGATGGCCGCGAGATCAACAGTGTACCGCAACTGCAGGAAGCGATTGCACAGCACAAGCCTTCTGACAAGGTAAATGTTACCGTAAACCGCGATGGAGCCGTAAAAACAATGGATGTAACATTGAAAGGCATTTCGGAGGTAGCTGCTATCAAGGAAACTTCCTCAGCGGTTATGGAGCAGCTGGGCGTATCACTTAAAGACCTGACCAGCCAGCAAAAAAAGGAATACGGACTGGAAGCCGGGGTACAGGTAGCCCAGATCAGCGCCGGTAAAGTGCGCCAGAATACGGACATGGAGGAAGGTTTTGTAATTACCAAAATCGATAAAACGCCCGTAGGCAATGTAAAAGATGCAATTGAATTGCTGAAAGGCAAAAAAGGTGGTGTGATGATCGAGGGAGTGTATCCCGGCAACGAAGAAGTGCAGTATTACGCCATCGGATTGTAAACCTTAATATTTTTTAAAACAATGAAACGCAACATGATTTTGCTGGGTATGCTGACCCTACTGAGCTGGGCAGCATTTGCACAAAATCCCGGCCAGTCCGAAATAAAAACCGGCACGACAGCCACTTACAACTGGATCGTGCCAGACATGAAGTCAGCTCAAAACCCGATGTACAACAGCTCGTTTTCGCGCAGGCGCATTCAAACCGCCCTGGATGAGGCGCTGGCGGGCAGGGGAATGGCCAGGGATACACATAACCCGGATTACCTCCTGCAATTCCACACCTTTACACAGCGGGTACGTAAAAACTACTACGGCGGAGCAGGTTACCCGATGATGGGCTGGGGCCGGTTTGGCTGGGGAATGCCTTACTATGGTGGTTTCGGCTACTATGGTGGCGCTTACGGCGGCGGTTACCCCTACTCGACCACCGGTACCGACGGCACGCTGGTACTCGACCTGGTAGATGCCAAATCCGGAAATATCATCTGGCAAAAGGCGATCAGCGGGGATGTTACCAACCCCAACCGGCTCGACAAGCAGATTAACAAGGGTGTCAAAAAGCTAATGAAAAACTTCCCTGTAAACCGGGGCTAATTAATCGAACTTTCACTCCGCAGATGGCCCCGCTTGCCGGGGTTTTTCTGCGGATGTTTTTTTTCAAAAAGGGTCTAACTACAACTTTCCGACAGAATCAGGTGGTAGTTTGGTATTGTAAAAACAGTAACAGACTTAAATATTTCAAGACCATGAAACGGCTTCATTTGTTTGCCGGGCTCCTGCTTTCAGCTGTTTCCTTTGCAGCTTACAGCCAGGATAATCGTGCAGACTACACAGGTACAGAACAAAATACAATTACAGAAAACAGCCTTGTCAAAACCATTGCACCCTTTGACGAAGCTGTCCGCGGCCACATTCTTACAGCCATACAATACCCTGACGTACTGAAAAACCTGTCTTCCATCCGGGAGAAAAGCTACAATGGTTTTCAGCAGGTTATTCAACATTATCCGCAGCGTAAGCAGGCCTGGTTTTACGAAGTAAGCCGGTATCCCGAGCTGATGCACAAGCTGGCAATCCTGCCTGAAAAAGTATCGCGCGAGGCGGTTGAGCGTATGCTGCCCAACCAGGATCCCGGACTGAAAACTGCCGCGTGGAAGCTTTACAAAAATCAGCACAGCGCCCTGGTGGCCGTCGACAACCTGAACGCAGAAGCAGTGAATGCATTTGAACAAATGATTGCCCCGCTCAATCCGGAGGCTCAGCTTGCCTTCAAAGCATTGCAGGAAAAGCCGGACGTACTCTTGCTCCTTCATGATCACGCCGACCTGAGTGCACGCCTGGGCGAGCAGTTCCGCAGCAATCCGGAAGGTGTACGCCAGGAACTGGCCGCAGCCCACGAGCAGCTTAATGCGGAAAACAGGCAGGAGCTTGCAGCCTATCAGAATGACCTGGCCGCCAACCCCGATGCCATCAAAGAACTAAGCGAAGCTTCGGAAGAATATGCTACTTCGGGCGGATACAGCTACCCGGCTCCTGCCGGCGAAAAGGTGGTGAATTATGGCAGCCCGTATTCGTACTGGTTTGGCTATCCTTCCTGGTTTGGCTCCCCGATGTGGTACCCTGGTTTGTATGGCTACGGTTCAGGCTTTTACCTCGGAGCTGGCGGATATCCGGTCGTATATGCATTGCCGTCGCTGGGCTTCTCCAACTGGTTTTTCGGGGGCGCTTACCGGTACTATCCGCACCTGTACCACCAGTATGACCGCTATTACCGGAACACAGGCATCAGAAACCGGGAAGTTTCCGCCTCCCGGAATGCATTCCTGAACACAGCCAGAAGACATTTCAATGCGCCTGCAAGCGCTCGCTCATTCGGGTATGCCCCCGACCGGAGCTATAACGCAGCGCGCAGGATTGTGCCGGGACAAAGCAGCCGTATGCCGATGCAGGGTAACTCCTACTACCATGCACCAACCCAACGCTCTTTTAACAACCGTTCATTTGGCGGCGGCAGCAGCTTCAACAGAGGCGGTATCAGTGCGGGCAGCATGGGTCGCAGCGGGTTCAGCGGCGGTAGTGTTCGGGGCGGCAGCCGGCGGTAACAGTTTTTGATTCGTACATATTTTGTTTAAATGCAAAAAGGCCCAGGATGTCTCCCGGGCCTTTTTGCATTCATATGTATTAGTAAAAATCAGTACTCAGGCATGCTGATCTTACTCAGGATCATATCCTTTGCTCTTCAGAAAACCCTTCCAGTCTTCAATCAGGAAATTCTTAAATACCCTTGGAAACTTGTGCTGCCCTCCCATTTTACCCTTGGATTCCATCCAGTCATAAAAAACCTGATTGGGAAGTACGGTCACAAAAATGTCCTTCAATGCATGCCTTCGCTCTACTGCATAGTCATCATTGAGTTCGGACAGGCGGGCATCCAGCAGTTCTTTGAGCTTTTCGGCATCGACATTTTCCTCTTCTACCCCTACATACCAATGATGCGCAAACAGGGAGCCGTGCGTTACCCCGCAAACCGTGAACTCTTTTACCGTAAGTCCCAGCTCATCGGACACCAGGTCCACAGCCTTGTTCATATTGTCTACCGAAAGGTGCTCGCCGCAGAGGCTTAGATAATGCTTGGTACGGCCTGTGATCACGATTTCGCCTCTTACTTTATCCACAAACTTGACCGTGTCGCCAATCAGATAGCGCCACGCGCCGGAGCACGTGGACATGAGCAGGGCATATTCTTTTCCAACCTCCACCTGATCTACCATGAGCGTTTCCGGCTCGGCCTGCAGGTTGCCGTCCGAATCAAAGTTTTCCTGGTTGAACGGAATAAATTCGAAAAATAACCCATTGTCGCACACCAGTTCCATACCAAGTGCGCCCGGGCGGGTCTGATAAGCGATGAAGCCTTCAGAAGCAAGATAGGTGTTGATGTAGATTAAGGGTCGTGCGAGCAGCTTTTCAAAACCTTTCCGGTAAGGTTCAAAGGAAACGCCGCCATGCGCAAAAACCTGCAGATTGGGCCAAATGTCGTGAATGGTTTTGACCTGGTAATGTGCAATGATCTTCTCCATCAAAAGCTGGATCCAAGCAGGAACACCTACCACAAATCCGATATCCCATTCATGGGCTTGTTTGGTAATTTCTTCCAGTTTAAGGCCCCAGTCGCGCTGAGAGGCGATCTTCTCACCCGGCTTGTAATACGGCCTGAACCAGTAGGGAATTTGCTTAGCCTGGATTCCGCTGAGATCCCCTTCGAAATGCCTGTCCTGGTTGTTGAGGTTGGTACTTCCGCCCAGCATCAGGATCCCTTTTTCGTAAGTATCGGTAGGAAGATCCTTGTAATGTCCCAGCGAAAGAATCTGGCGGATGCTCGTTTTCTGTATGGCTTTCGACATGGCCCTGGTAACAGGAATATGCTTCGTAGCCGCTTCCGAAGTACCGGAGCTCAGTGCATAGTACTTGATCTGGCCGGGCCAGCACACATCCTTTTCACCTTCAAGTGACTTGTGCCACCATTCGTTAAAGATCTTATTGTAGTCGTAAATGGGCACTGAGGTCTTGTAGAGCTCATAAAATGCGCCTTTTTCCCCAAAGAGAATGGACGAGAGCAGTTCGTCGAAGTTGTATTTCTCCCCGAACTCGGTGTACCGGGCCTTCGCCAGAAGTCGGGCGAGGGTCTTTTTTTGCTGCTGATGAAGACTGGCCTTTCTGCGGTTAGCAACGATATTGCTGAAATGAATCCCTTTCTTTAATAAACTACCTACTAATGCCATAGCTGAATCTTGATTATAAATCCCAGGTTGCCAGCGTATTCAATGTCCCATAGTCCGTCAGGTCGTACTGGCACGGAACCACAGAAATGTAATTGTTTTCCAGCGCCCACACGTCAGTATCTTCTTTTTCGGTATCAAAATTTACAAAATCACCCGCCATCCACAGGTATCCGCGTCCATGCGGGTCCACGCGGTAGTCGAATTTTTCCTGCCATTTGGCTTTGGCCTGCCGGCAGATTTTCACGCCTCTCAGTGGCACATCACTTTTCGCAGGAATATTCACGTTCAATGCTACACCTGTAGGAATGCCATTTTGAAGGGCCGTTTCGGTGATCTGCCTGATGAGCTCCGTCGCATGGCTGAAATCAGCATCTTCCCGGAAGTCATTGAGCGAGAACCCAATAGCTGGTATTCCTTCAATCGCTGCTTCAATGGCAGCTGACATTGTACCCGAATACAAAACGCTGATCGAGCTGTTACTGCCATGATTAATGCCGCTCACCACAAGATCCGGTTTACGGTCCTGTAAAACATAATTTTTGGCCAGCTTCACACAGTCGGCCGGCGTTCCGGAGCATTCATACTCGGTAACCTGATCAAATATATGCGTTTCATACAGGCGCAAGGGCTCACCAATTGTAATCGCATGTCCCATGCCCGACTGCGGACTGTTGGGCGCCACTACCACCACGTCGCCGATGGTCTGCATGGTTTCTACCAGTGTTCGGATTCCTTTTGACGTTATACCATCGTCGTTGGTCACTAAAATAAGGGGTTTCATAGCTGTTTGCTGATCGGCTTCCCGGCACACTCCATGCAATTTTCCGCCACCGTCAGTAAGTATGTTTTTAAAGTGATAACTGTTTATTTGCAGGTCCTTTAAGCCAAATTTAAGTAATATGCCTTCATTCACAATAAAAGCAGCCACTCCCGGAGATATCCCCGTCATCATCAGCATACAGGAAAAAACATGGGAACCTACTTACCGTGACATACTTAGCCAGGAGCAGATAGCCTATATGTTCGGTAAAATTTACGCACCTGCCGCCCTGCTCACTCAGTTTGAAGAAGGCCAGCGTTTTGTAATCCTCTGCAACAATTCCGTTCCTGCAGGATTTGCCGCTTTCTCGGAGGAAACACCAGGCTGCTTCAAGTTACACAAGATTTACGTATTGCCGGCTGAGCAGGGTTCCGGGGCCGGGCGCTTCCTGCTTGAAAATGTAGAACAACTGGTGAGACAGTCCGGTGCGCGGATACTCTCACTCAATGTCAACCGGTACAACAAAGCCCTGACATTTTACGAACGCCAGGGCTTTGTTGTTGTTGCCGAAAAAGATATCCCGATCGGGCCGTACTGGATGAACGACTACATTCTCGAAAAACAATTGATCTAAACGGTTCCGGTATTCTGAGCGGCCAGTTTCAGGTGCTTGATTGTCTTTTTCTGACTTTTCAGCCCTTGCATCGGGTGGTAGTGATTGCTTTGGGCCACGTAGTAGCCCGTACCATTGTACACGCGTTTGGCCGGGTGTGATTTGCATTCCTCGGTGCATGCGCCTTCCATTTGTTCTGCGCAGGCCTCACAAATAGGTACATGATTATTGCACTCCGGATTGGCACAGTTCACCATCCGGTCACAGGCTGTGTGGCAGATATAACAAGTGGAGATCACGGTTGGATTCACCTTGTTCACATCTACCGTAATCCGGTTATCAAACACGTAGCATTTCCCGTCAAAGTTCTCGCCGCCTTCTTCCAGCCCGTACCGGATAATGCCGCCGTGCAGCTGGTATACGTCCGTAAAGCCCTGTTCGAGCAGGTAAGCACTTGCTTTTTCGCATTTGATACCGCCCGTACAATAGGTAACTATTTTTTTATCCTTCAAATGTTCAATCTCGTGTACGTGGTCGGGCAGCTCGCGCAGGTTGTGCATATCAAAAGTAATCGCCCCCTTGAATTTGCCCACTTCATGCTCGTAATCCGAACGCATGTCTACCAGTACCACGTCGGGATCGTTGATCAGCTTCCTGAATTCCGAAGGTTCCAGGTGTTTCCCGGTTCTTACAAGCGGATTTACATGCAGGTCGGAGTTAACGATCTCGTCCTTCACGCGGACATGCAGTTTCTGGAATGCTATGGTATCGTGCTCCTCTATCTTAAACTGCACGCTGCTGAAACGTTCATCCGACCGGACGTACTCCATGTAAGCCTCACAATCTTCAACCGTACCCGAAACAGTACCATTGAGACCTTCGGGTGCGACGATGATCCTGCCCAGCAGGTTATGTTCCACACAAAATAAATGATGCTCGTCGCGGTAAGCGTCCGGATCGGCAATGGGTGAGTAGCAGTAGTACAAAATCACCCGGTAAGGTTTCATTTCCATTCAGTCTTTCAGTATTGAAACAAAGGGAAACAGAATAATCAGCGCAGCTCATTTCCCCAAATCAACCGTAAATATACAAAATCGTGCACTGTTCAGAAAACGTGCGCAACAGGCAGCGGGTTCGTGATTCGGGTTAAATAGCTATTTTTACAACCTTGTTCAAGTACTCAACCTACATATATGCACATAGCGATCATCGGGAACATCGGCGCCGGCAAAACTACATTGACGCAAATGCTGGGGGATTATTACAAATGGGATGTGATGTTTGAAGCGGTAGAAGGGAATCCGTACCTGGCGGATTTTTACGTGGATATGGAACGCTGGGCATTTAACCTGCAGGTATTCTTTCTGAACAGCCGGTTTGCGCAGGTGCAGAAGATCCGCGCTGCTACCTATGCTACCATCGTGCAGGACCGGACGATTTACGAGGATGCCTTTATTTTTGCAAGAAACCTGTATGACTCGGGCATTATGGCCGAGCGCGACTACCAGACCTATCTGCTGCTTTTCGAGTCGATCATCCGTACGGTGTCCCATCCCGACCTGCTCATTTACCTGAAAGCGGATATTCCGAAGCTGGTTTCGCAGATCAAAAAACGCGGCCGGGACTTTGAAGCGTCCATTTCGGTTGACTATCTCGAAAGCCTGAACCGCTACTACGAAGACTTTGCAAACCGCTATGAACACGGTAAGATCATCGAGTTTGATGTTAATAACATGGACTTTGCTTCCAATCCTGACGATTTCACGCACATTGTAACCAGGTTGAACAAGGAGCTGTTTTACCTCTGATAATCAATTATATTACTTTGCATATCGCTGAAAAAGCACTTTAATCAGAAAAGTATTTTCCCTGCATCGTTTCAAAAATTTGAGGGCATTTCTTGCGACGGATGTTTTAAATTGTACTTTTGCATCACCGTAAGGCCAGGTGGTGGAATTGGTAGACACGCTACTTTGAGGGGGTAGTGCCCGTTTGGGTATAGGAGTTCGACTCTCCTTCTGGTCACAAGGCAAAAAGTTCGTTTACAGCTTGTAAACGAACTTTTTTTATGCCGTGCTGATTTGATTGCGTATTCAGATCAGGCTTCCTGCAAAAAACAATTTTTTTCCTCAGGTACGCAAATGCTGAGATATTGCGTCCGACGATACACCTTTCTGTTAGTAGGCCAGCTTGAACTTCTTAAAGATATTGAAGGTAGAAAGCCAGACTACGGCCAGACTCCCGAAAATGGTATAAACAAGATCAATGCCTCCCTCGTTGATCTTACAAATTTCAAGGTAGGTAAGGCATATTACCCGCATACTGCCTGTAATCGAGTAAGAAGAAATCCCGATCTGAAACCAGTTGCCCAGTTCTTCGGCATTAAGTTTTCCTTTCCAGATCAGAATGGAGATATACAGCAGAAATACACAGCACGCCACCAGCAGGGAGTTTGAGGGCGTAAGTATGCTCAGGAAGTAATTACACAGCGCGTTCACCATCGAAGAAATGAAGGTACTACCGCTACTTATTCAGCGACCTCCATTCCAGGAAGCCGGTCAGAAGCGTGCCAATGGCACCGCCAATCAAAGCGCCATTCACACCGCCGATATGTCCCCCGATTACCGCTCCACCCGTAGATCCGGATATAGCACTGATCAGAACAGAGAGAGATTTGCTTTCGTTGGCCTGTATTATTTTCATTTTTCAAATAGTGTGACTGGTGATAGCGGCTGTTGTCAGCAACCTTGTTGAACGTAAATTAATGAATTTGAATGCAAGGCTCCAAGCTTTGTACCTTTTATTTACAGGGTAAGCACTAGCGCTAATTATATTTTAGAAACCATCTGTTCTCATTTTCCAGCCAAAATACACCTTTAATCAAACCAGCGCATTGTCCGCATAGGTAGAAGCACCGCAAGTCCTCTTTTTCTGCTGGGGTAAAGTTGTTTTTCTGTAAAAACGCATTCAATGCAAACTTTCAGCGGGATCAGATTTCGGGTACTGGCGATGTCTTCGGCAGCGTTGCTGATTTTTAATTTTCAATTGTCGGCTCAGGAGCTCGCCTCTCAGCCTTACCAGTCGCTGCCGCTCGGTGCTATCAGACCCGAGGGCTGGCTACGTGACCAGCTGCTCACCATGCGCAATGGCACCACCGGGCACCTGGATGAAGTGTATGCCAAAGTAAAAAATGACAATGGCTGGTTGGGCGGCAAAGGCGATGGCTGGGAAGAAACCCCCTACTGGCTCGACGGCGCTGTTCCCCTCGCCTACCTCCTGGATGATCCCGCCTTAAAAAGCAAAGTAGCAGCATACATCAACTGGACCATCGACCACCAGCGACCATCGGGGTATTTTGGTCCGCTTACCAAAGATGAGCGTGAAAAAGGCACGCAGATTACCCCGGAAAATTGCAGCGCCGGTGAGGACTGGTGGCCCAAAATGGTGATGCTCAAAGTGCTCCGGCAGTACTATGAGGCTACCGGCGACAACCGGGTGATTCCGTTTATGACCCGGTACTTCCAATACCAGGCCGCTGCGCTGAAGAATTGTCCGCTCGGCAAATGGACGGAGTGGGCGCAATCCCGCGGGGCCGATAACGTGATGATGGCACAGTGGCTGTATGGCTTTACAAAGGATAAATTTTTGCTGGAACTGGCTTCCCTCATCGAGTCCCAGGCTTTTCCATGGAGCAGTCTGCTGGGCGGACGCAGCTGGGTGATGAATGCTGCCGCCCAGCAAAACAAGGATCATTGGATGCAGCGGCATGCGGTGAATGTGGGTATGGCCCTGAAATCCCCGGCTATTAACTACCAGCGTACCAGTGATCAAAAGTACCTGAATGATCTGAAAACCGGTTTCAGCGATATTATGAACCTGCATGGACTTCCCATGGGCGTATTTTCAGGAGACGAAGACCTGCACGGAAATGCACCTACGCAGGGTACCGAGCTGTGTGCGATTGCGGAGGCGATGTATTCGCTGGAAGAAATCATTGCGATCACCGGTAATGTATATTATATGGATGCGCTTGAAAGAATGACCTTCAATGCACTCCCTACCCAAACGACGGATGATTACAATAACAAGCAGTATTTTCAGATTGCCAACCAGGTGCAGATCAGCCGGGGGGTATTTGACTTTTCGCTCCCTTTTGACCGTGAGATGAACAATGTACTGGGTATGCGGAGCGGCTATACCTGCTGCCTGGCCAATATGCACCAAAGCTGGACCAAATTCGCCAGCCACCTCTGGTATGCGGCACCGGACCATGGCCTGGCCGCGCTGGAATATAGCCCCAACGTGGTTACGGCCAAAGTGGGTGAGTCACAAACACCCGTGACCATTTCAGAAATCACCAACTTTCCCTTTGACGACCAGATTCACTTTGAGTTGAAAACAAGCAGGGACGTTGCATTTCCATTGCAGCTGCGCATTCCGGCCTGGTGCAGGGAAGCTGCTATTTTGTTAAATGGTAAAAAAGTGCAGTCGGTGACCGGCGGCCAGATCGCAACACTTAAAATGACCTGGAAAAATGGCGACCGCGTCACGCTGAGCCTGCCTATGGAAGTTTCGACGTCCAACTGGGGACGTAATTCAAGAACAATCGAGCGCGGTCCGCTGGTATATGCATTGAAGCTCGAAGAAAAGTGGGAAAAGGCGGTGCAGGAGGACGAAGGAGAATATTTCAGTGTGTATCCGAAAACAGACTGGAACTATGGGCTTTTGCAACAGGTCGTCGCCAATCCGGCATCCAGCCTTACGGTCAGGACAGTAAAACCTGTAGGGAAGAACTTCGTATGGAACCTGGCCCATGCACCCATTGAAATTACGGCATCCGCCAGAAAAATCCCCGCCTGGAAAGCCGTCGCCGGCGTAGCTTATCAGCCGGTGACAGATCGCGAAGGTATTTACAAGGGAGCAGTAAGCCCGGAAGTGGAAACCATCACGCTGGTACCCTATGGTTTTACCAAAGTCAGGATCGTCGCTTTTCCGGTTGTTAAATAGGGATAAACCTGCTTATTAAAACAGGCCGGCAGGCTGCTTCCGCTATTTGATAAAGTTCACATAGGCGATCTGACATGCAATCAGCATGAACACAATCCCGGTCACTTTGTTGAATATAGTTACCACACGCGGTGTGAAGATGCGTTTGAGCCGGTGGGCAAAAAAAGCAATGCCGCACTCGACCAGAAAAACCGCTACGACACTCGCCCCGAAAAAGATCAGCACCTGATTGTAGTTGTAATGCAGGTTCGTGCGGATGTAGGATGCTATTGTCACCCAGCTGATGAAGTTCACCGGATTCAAACCATTGAGCAGAAACCCCGTGGTAAAATAGTAAACCAGGCTGCCCAGCTGAGTTTTGGGATACGCGATCTGCGGCTGCCCGCGAATGACATTGTTGAGACCGAGAATGAAGAGAAAAATCACGCCTGCACCCGCCATCCATTTCTTAAAATCGGGTATGTCGGGCAGCAGCGTGGTACCAAAAATGGCAAAAAACACAAAGATCAGGTCGCAGACAAACACCCCGAAAGCGATCTTGATCCCCGCCTGGTAACCATTATCGACACTGTTTTGTACCAATGAAAAAAAAACGGTACCGAAAGTCAGACAGAGTGCAATGCCCGTCAGGATGCCATAAAAAAGAGATTCAAACATATCAGATCCCTTTCAGTCTCGCAGTCATCAGGATTGCACATACCGACAGTGAATCCGTAATTTCCGAGCGCATCACCATTTCCACGGCTTTTGCGAGCGGTACTTTCTCAATCTGGAGCACTTCGGTTTCTTCCGGCTCTGCTTCGGCCTGCGTCAGGCCTTCTGCGATATACAGGAATCCCTCTTCATTTGTGGCTGAATTGGAGGTATGAATGCGCGCCAGTTTGGTCCAGGTTTCTGCCAGCAGTCCGGTTTCTTCTTTGAGCTCGCGCTTCGCGGCAAGAAGCGGATCTGTCCCGAGCAAACCGCCGCCCTCAGGAATTTCCCATGAATATTCGTCGATCGCGTAGCGGAACTGACCCACCAGGTACACATTCCCTTCCGCATCAATCGGGATCACGCCAATGGCCTGATTTTTAAACCTTACCAACCCGTAAATTCCTTTATTGCCCGACGGATTAATGACGTCACGATGACTCAGTTCGAGCCATGCATTTTCGTAGACCGTCTCGGCAGACAGCGTTTTCCAGTTATTTTCAGTGGACACAACCCGCATTTTCTTTCTATTTTTGAAATCAGACTCGAAGCACTCAGATGCAAATAAACCAAAATAAGCTAAAACAACGTCTTATACTGTTGTCTTTTGTAGCCAGTGTGCTACTGACGGGCTTGAAGTTTTTTGCGTACTATATAACTTCTTCCAATGCCATCCTGAGCGACGCGCTGGAATCGATTATCAATGTGATCGCCAGCGGATTCGCATTTTACAGCATTTACCTTTCCGCGCAGCCCAAAGACCGCAACCACCCCTACGGCCACGGTAAGGTCGAGTTTTTCTCGGCAGGCTTTGAAGGCGCATTAATCGTGATCGCAGCACTGTTTATCGTGATTGAAGCGATCAAGAGACTGGCAGAGCCTGCCCCCATTCAAAACCTGGCCGAAGGTTCTATTTTCATTGCATTCACAATCCTCGTCAATACGGCCATCGGGTACAAGCTGCTCTCCGAAGGTAAAAAGGTAAACTCCCTGGCCCTGGTCGCCGACGGCCGCCACCTGATGTCCGATAGTGTGAGCAGCCTTGTGCTGGTGCTCAGCGTGGGGCTCATTATTCTTACAGGCTATACCTGGATTGACAGTGCAGCGTCGCTCCTTTTTGGTATTTTCCTGACATATAATGGTTCGCAGCTCGTCAGCAAGTCGGTAGCCGGACTTATGGATGCCAGTGACGAAAACCTGCTTGATACAGTTGTGAAGACATTGAAAGCCAACAAAAAACCTGATTGGATTGATGTGCATAACCTGAGGGTACAGCAGTACGGCTCCGACATGCATATTGACTGCCATGTGACCATGCCTTACTACTGGGAGTTGCAGAAGGTTCATGAAACAATCCACAACTTTGAGGACATTTTAAAAGGGAGTTTCGTAGGGGAAACAGAAATATTCGTGCATGCCGACCCTTGCCTGTACCAATGTTGTTACTTTTGCCGCATTCCCGACTGCCCGGTACGCCAGCACGAATTTGTGCAGGACATTGAATGGGATGCAGCCAACCTCACCAAAAATGAGAAGCTTTACCACGAGGCGAAAATCAATATTCAAGAATAATTATCAATCTAAATTCTAACCCCAATGTATTTTTCCCGACGCGATTTCCTGAAAAAAGCGGGCGCAGCCTCCCTGGCGGCCGCTACCCTCACCGACCTCTTTGCAGAAGCTGCTCCTCAAAAACTATGGTTTGACATTTCCCTGGCCGAGTGGTCGCTCCACAAGGAGCTTTTTGCCAAAAAACTGGATAACCTAGACTTTCCTGCGCTTGCTAAAAAGGAATTCGGCATCTCCATCGTAGAGTATGTCAACCAGTTTTTCAAAGACAAAGCCGAGAACAAGACGTACCTCAATGATTTGATAAAAAGACAAAAGGACAACGGTGTCACCGCACACCTGATCATGATCGACGGTGAAGGCGGACTGGGTGAGCTGGATGCAGCCGTACGCAACAAGGCTGTGGAAAATCACTACAAATGGGTGGAAGCTGCCAAGTACCTGGGCTGCAAAACCATCCGGGTCAATGCATTTGGTAAAGGTTCTGACGAAGAGATTGCAAAAGCAGCAGTAGACGGCCTGGGTAAACTCGGTGAATTTGCCGCCAAAACGGGCATTAACGTGATCGTGGAAAACCACGGAGGTTCATCTTCCAATGGAAAATGGCTTTCGGGCGTGATGAAGCAGGTGAACCTCAAAAATGTAGGTACCCTGCCCGATTTCGGAAACTTCTGTATTGTAAGGAACAGCACCGGCTGTGCTGAGTCGTATGACAGGTACCAGGGTACTCAGGAGCTGATGCCGTTTGCAAAAGGCGTGAGTGCCAAAACGTATGACTTTGACGAAAAAGGAAACTGTGTTGAAACAGACTACGCCAAAATCCTGAAAATCGTAAAAGCGAGCGGCTTTAAAGGCATTGCCGGTATTGAGTACGAAGGAAGCAAGCTTTCAGAGTACGACGGTATTAAGGCAACAAAAGCATTGCTGGAAAGAGTCGGGCCGATGGTGTAGGAAGGTTTTAGTCAGAGATGGTCAGGTGTGGTTAGGTATGGTCAAGAGTGGTCAGGCGTTGTCTTCTACAGTTTGAAAGTTTTCACAACTACCTGACCACTCTTTACCATACCTGACAATCTCTGACCATACCTGACAATCTCTGACCATACCTGACAATCTCTGACCACACCTGACCAAAACAAATTTCCTTTACTACTTCCCCAGATACCCCAGAAACTCCCGCTTCGTCATTTCCTGCTCAAACTTCCCGCCGTAATAAGCTGTGACGGTAGAGCTCCCCGAATCGCGGATACCCCTCGACTGGACGCACATATGCTGAGCGTCAATCACCACTGCAACATCTTCTGTTCCAAGCGCCTTTTTGAGCTCGGTTGCAATCTGGACCGTAAGCCTTTCCTGTACCTGCGGACGTCTGGAAAAATATTCCACAATGCGGTTGAGCTTGGAAAGTCCGATCACTTTGCCCGAAGAAATATAGGCTACATGGGCTTTTCCGTAAATGGGCACAAAGTGGTGTTCACAATTTGAAAAAACCGTAATATCCTTCTCTACGAGCATCTGATCGTAGTTGTACTTGTTGTCAAATAATGTAATCGAAGGCTTGTTTTTCGGATCCAATCCGCTGAAAACCTCATTGATGTACATTTTTGCCACACGCTTGGGGGTACCTTTCAGACTGTCGTCATTCAGATCCAGACCCATAATTTCCATAATATGACGGAAATGCTTCTCGATAAGCTCGATTTTCGTTTCGTCCTCCATGGCAAAAGCGTCTTCCCGAAGGGGCGTCTCCACTGACATCATCAGGTGATCGTCGCCAATTTCCTCTATATCCATCATTTCATTCGACGGGATATTCGACAAAGTTCCGTTCTGTTTCATATAATCTGATTTTCACGGCGAGTGCCGCATCGATCCTGGGCCTGAGTATGGAGTGAATAACGATGGCAATATGTTCTGCCGACGGATTAAGGGACTTGAATTCAGGTACATCGAGATTCAGGTTCCGGTGGTCAAAACGATCCAGTACATGTTCCTTGATCAGCTGGCCGAGTACCTTCATATCAACCACATACCCCGTTTCCGGATTCACTTCTCCCGTCACCTGGACGATCAGCTCATAATTATGGCCGTGATAGTTAGGGTTATTGCATTTACCGAAAACTTCCTCATTCCGCTCGGGAGTCCACTCCGGATTGTGAAGACGATGAGCCGCATTGAAGTGTTCCTTCCGGAACACTGCCACTTTTTGCGCCATAGTTGTTAGCCGCTTTAAATGTTAAATACCCTAAATGTCGTAACAAAGTATGTGTCCAACACATTTAAGGCTTCGAGCCTGCATGAAACGCTCCCGGGAGTAACTTGCTTGGGTGTAACGCCTGGCAAAATCTTTTTGTTCAAACTCCCTCAGAAATCATTTGTACAGGTTTGATTTAGTTATTAAAAAAATTAAAAATTAGCTTAATGCTTGTAAATTGCGAACTTGGACAATGATAAATCAGAGGCTTTTCTACTAACACAAACCTTCAAAAGGTATGGACAGACGCGATTTTATTCATAAAGCGGCACTGGCAGGTTCTGCGACAGCCATCATCCCCGATTTATTCTTGTTCGATCAAAAAACAGGCCAGCGCATCAGGCTGGGCCTGGCAGGTGCAGGCGAATATGGCCGCACCCTGCTCAGCAACGCCTTGCTGCACCAGGATGTGGAAGTTACTGCAATCTGCGATATCCATCCCGGGGCACTGGCTGCGGCAGCCCGGCAGATCCGGGAAGCCGGCAAGGCCGCTCCCGCGCTTTACCGTAATGAGGAAGACTTTATAAGTATCGCCAGCCGGAATGATGTAGACGCGCTGATCATTGCAACCCCGGACCGCTGGCATATACCGATGGCCTTGGCAGGAATGCAGGCTGGCAAGTACGTAGCTGCGCCCATTTCCGGGATCGCTTCCCTGGAACAATGCTGGTCGCTTGTGGATACTTTCGAACGCACCGGTGCTCACCTGATGGTACTCGACAATGCCAGTTTCCGGTCCGATCTTATGGCTGTGCTCGGCATGGTACGTTCAGGCAGTTTTGGTAAAATGACGTATGTGCATTGTGGTTTCCGCAACGAATCGTACCCGCAGCACGGACTGGGGCCCGTGTCACAGTGGCTGGATATCAATCGAGGCAATAATTTCGCCTACCTGATCGCTACCGGTCCGGCAGCATCGCCCGATGCAGTGATCAGCTGCTACGATGAGACTAGTATTATCCTTAACCACGAGGAAATAGCCGGAAAGCCACTCACCTACCGTGCTCAGGGTACCGCAGGCATTTGGAATAGTGCCGCTGGCTCCATCTACCTGGAAGGCGTTTCAAACCAGTATACGCCCGAATCCGACGGCTTACATCTGGAAAAACACCGGCATCCGCTTTGGAACAAATGGTCCGGAGCACATGCGCAGGCCGATGCAGACTACGCCATGATGTCCAGCTTCATTGCGTGTGTCAGGACCAGCTCGGCTCCGCAGCTGGATGTTTATGACGCTGCTGCCTGGAATGCCATAAAACCACTTTCCCAACGATCCGCATCCCTCGGAGGTGCTCCCGTGGAGATACCCGACTTTACGAGAGGAAAATGGCAGACCAACCGCCGCATTTTCGGCCTGCATGCGTAGTAATCCGGTATTATGAAATCTATTGTCTCACATATTTTAAACCCTGATCCAACAATTAATTAACACCTAAATGAATAACAAGAAAAGTTATCTGGCCCCCCTCTTAATCATCGGCGTTTTATTTTTTGTAATGGGATTCGTTACCTGGGTAAACGGAACACTCATTACTTTCTTCAAAAAAGCATTTTCGCTTGACAATACCAGCTCTTACCTGGTCACCTTCGCATTTTTCATTTCGTACACGGTGATGGCGATCCCATGTTCTATGGTGTTAAAAAAAACAGGGTTTAAAAACGGGATGTCACTGGCCCTCATGGTCATGGCGGTGGGCACGCTCATCTTTATCCCCGCAGCCGAAATGGCCTCCTACCCGCTGTTCCTGGTTGGACTGTTCACGATCGGCATCGGCTTAACAGTACTTCAGACTGCTTCCAATCCGTATGCAACCATCCTCGGCCCGCGCGAAAGTGCTGCCCAGCGCATCAGTATCATGGGTGTGGCCAACAAAGGTGCCGGTATCATCAGCCAGATTATCATCGGAAAACTGCTCCTGGCGGGAGCAGCTGCGGCTACTCCGGCCGAAGAGCTGAACAAGGTAGTGGTACCTTATATTATACTTACAGTTGTTCTGATCGCGCTTGCCTTGCTGATCCGCATGTCCAAAGGGCTTACCGAGGTGAGCGAAGAAGAGGATGATGCCGGTGCTGCAGGAACACTTACGACCCAACGCACCAGTGTATTTCAGTACCCGAACCTAGTACTCGGTGTGATTGCATTGTTTTCTTATGTGGGCGTGGAAGTAATCGCTGCGGATACGATCATCAACTATGGCGTTTCACTCGGCATTGCTGAGGAAGAAGCCCGCCTCTTCGGTGCATATACACTGGGAGGTATGATGTTCGGGTATGTACTCGGTATTATCCTGATCCCGAAATACGTTTCCCAGCAGAGCTACATGATCTTTTCGGCCATACTCGGCCTTGTGGTAACATTTGCTGCAATCAACACAACCGGCTTTACCTCTGTGATGTGCATTGCCGTCCTTGGTTTTGCCAATGCGGTGATCTGGCCGGCATTGTGGCCGCTGGCACTGAGCGGACTCGGGAAGTTTACCAAAATTGCCTCTGCACTGCTGGTTATGGGCATTTCGGGCGGGGCGATCATGCCCCTGGTGTACGGAGGCATTGCCGATTCTATCCACGACACACAAAAAGCTTACTGGGTTTTGATCCCCCTTTATGCATTCATCCTGTATTTCGGTCTGATCGGCCATAAAAAGAAAAGCTGGTAATTCATGAAAATTTCCACCCCGGGCCGCATTTGCCTGTTCGGTGAGCACCAGGATTACCTTGGATTGCCCGTCATCGCGGCTGCCATTTCCAGAAGGATCAGCGTGGAGGGAGATTATCGCAGTGACAACCGCGTGATCCTCCGCCTCCCCGACCTCGGTGCGCAACTTGAACTTGACATTACAAATACCTTCCCCTACGTCACACAGCGGGACTACTTCCGTAGTACGATCAATGTGCTGAAAAGAAGAGGGATTACTTTTTCAAAAGGCTTCGACTGTACCATTCAGGGCAACATCCCGATCAACTCGGGTACGTCGAGCTCATCGGCACTCATCGTTTCCTGGGCCAATTTCCTGGACCGGATGAGTGATAAGCCGGCCTACTTTTCGGACAAGGAGCTGGGCGAAATCGCCAATGCTGCCGAGGTACTCGAATTCGGCGAGCCTGGCGGCATGATGGACAACTATTCCACTGCGATCGGGAATGTGATCTATCTTGAATCCACTCCTGAAATCCATGTGGAAGCACTTACTCCCACGCTGGGCACATTTGTACTGGGCGACTCGCTGGAACCCAAAGACACCCTGGGCATCCTGGCGCGTTGCCGCTATGGTATGGAGGCCGTGATTGCCAGGGTAAAAGCGCACGATTCTGCGTTTTCTATTTTTACAACACCCCTTGAAAAAATTGCAGAATACCGCAGTTACCTGAGCGAAGACGACCACAGCCTGCTGAAAGCCAACATTGAAGACCGCGATATATTGGTAGCGGGAAAAGATTTGTTGTTGAAAAATGCCGTACATGCATCCGAAGGTGATTTCCACAGCGAGTTCGGCGCATTGCTTTACAGGCATCATGAAAACCTCCGCGACCACAAACGCACGTCCACTCCCAAGATTGAGCGCATGATGGATGCAGCCCTGGCAGCAGGTGCCCTGGGCGGAAAAATCAATGGCTCGGGCGGTGGCGGCTGTATGTTTGCCTATGCTCCTGAAAATGCCGGTGCAGTAGCCGCAGCCATTGAACGGGCCGGCGGTAAAAGCTACATGATCACAGTGGATTCAGGCACGAGGGTTGAATAAAGTTTTACAATCGTTTTTACAGATATACAAGCAAACATCCCGGCGTACCTCCGTCCGGGATGTTTTACATTTTACCCTACTTTAAAAAGCACGATTGTGATTCCGATTGTGTTTTAGTTTTGTGACCTTTGCGTACCGGCGCAACCCGTACCTGCGGCATACACCGGTACGATACACCCAGAAATTTGCAATGATTCTTTCGGAACAAAAGACCCATCTTTATTGTCCCAGCCTCACCTCCTACCAGCGCAGGGAAACGATCACGATCAACATTGGCGGCATTCCGATGGGGTCCGATTATCCGATCCGTATCCAATCCATGACCACGGTGGACACGATGGATACCCAGGGCTCCATTGATGAGGTGATCAGGATGGTGGAGTCCGGTTGTGAGTATGTGCGCATCACGGCACCCAGTGTAAAAGAGGCACAAAATCTAGAAAATATCCGTAATGGACTGCGCAAGGCAGGTATACAGGTCCCGCTCATTGCCGACATTCACTTTACCCCGAATGCAGCGGAGCTGGCAGCGCGGATTGTTGAAAAAGTAAGGATCAACCCGGGCAACTATGCCGACCGCAAGCGGTTTGAGGTGATCGACTATACGGATGCCTCCTACGCTGCCGAGCTCGAACGTATCCGCGAGAAGTTTATTCCCTTGGTAAAAATCTGCAAGGAATATGGTACGGCAATGCGCATTGGTACCAACCACGGTTCGCTTTCTGACCGGATCCTGAGCCGCTATGGCGATACGCCGCTTGGTATGGTGGAGTCGGCTCTGGAATTTCTGCGAATTTGTGAAGAACTGAACTACTACAATATTGCGCTTTCCATGAAGTCCAGCAACACGCAGGTCATGGTGGAAGCCTACCGCCTGCTGGTACAGCGGCTGGATGAAGAAGGACTTAAACCTTATCCGCTGCACCTGGGCGTAACAGAAGCCGGCGAGGCCGAAGATGGCCGCATTAAATCTGCCGTGGGCATAGGCACCCTGCTTGAAGACGGCCTGGGTGATACGGTACGCGTGTCACTGACCGAGGCGCCCGAGCATGAGGCACCGGTAGCCCGCGCGCTGGTGGAACGCTATACAAACCGCCAGCCGCACGCGCCGATTCAGCCGATCAGCCATTGTCCGATCAATCCTTTTCAGTATTCCCGGCGGGATACATCCGAAGTTTACAATATCGGTCATCTGAATGTACCACGTGTCATTGCAGACTATTCTGATATTGAGATACAAAGCCTGAACGATCTGAAAAGTATCGGGCACTTTTTCCTGCCTGTTCCCGACAAGTGGGCAATGAACGACCAGGGAGCCGATTTCATTTATACCGGCCGCAGACCGGTCCCTTTTATGCTGCCCAATGGTCTGAAAGAAATTATTGATTATCCTGTCTGGGCTGATCATGTGGACCGGTCTAATAAGTTTCCGCTTTTCCAGGCAGATGAATGGCTGAATGCCGAAGCATATTCCGGAGTACTCAATTTTGTCCGCGGGAGTATCCATGATTTTGACCAGGCATTTCTGGAAAAAATAGTAGGCAATGCGCACGCGGTGCTGGTTTTATATACCGATAACCATCATGCAATGCCTGAGCTGAGACGCTTCTTTTACACGCTGGTTGAAATGGGAATCAGAATACCCGTGATTGTGGAGCGGCCTTATGCCGCTGATATGGGAGATAAACTTACACTTTACTCAGCTACTGACCTGGGCGGCCTGCTGGTGGACGGCTTTGGCGACGGAACGATGCTGATACAGCAATTTGAAGCAAATGCCGCTCATTCTGAAAGACTGAAAGCAGCGGCAAGCTTCAATAGCATTGCATTTGGTATTCTGCAGGCGGCACGTACCAGGATGTCGAAAACGGAATATATTTCCTGCCCGTCATGCGGCCGTACCCTTTTTGACCTGCAGGAAACTACTGCCATGATCCGCAAGCATACGGAGCATCTGAAAGGTATCAAAATCGGGATTATGGGCTGCATTGTCAACGGCCCGGGTGAGATGGCCGATGCCGACTACGGCTATGTAGGCATGGGCAAAGATAAAATCGCACTCTATCGCGGCCAGGAGGTCATCAAACGGTCGGTACATGCAAGTAAGGCAGTGGATGAGTTGATTGACCTGATCCGTGAGGATGGCCGGTGGATTGAGCCGGACGAGCAGGAGATTTTAGCATAAGCTTTTGAAAAACATCATCTTAGATAAGATACTATGAAAAAATACTTTCAACTCGGCGATGTGTTCTACTACTTCGTGCGGGTATTCAGAAAACCGGATCCTAATGCTCCTACCAGCTTCAACCTGCGTATGATGCACGGTATCAACAGGATATCCATCGTGATGTTCCTGATCTGTCTGGTTGTCATGATTGTAAGAGCCATCATGCGATGAATGTTGAATCATTGCGCGAGTACTGCCTGTCGCTGCCCGGCACGTCGGAAAGTCTTCCTTTCGGGCCGGACACCCTGGTGTTTAAAGTGGGCGGAAAAGTATTCCTGCTGACACCCCTGGACGAATTACGGATGCAGTTCAATGCCAAATGTGATCCCGAAAAAGCCGAGGAATTGCGCTCAACCTATGACGACGTACAGCCGGGCTACCACATGAATAAAAAACATTGGAATACGGTGTACGTAACAGGCAGCATTCCCAGTGAACTGCTTTTTCAATGGGTAAAAGACTCGTATGATCTCGTTTTTGCCTCGCTCTCCAAAAAAGAACGAGAGGCTATGGAGCAAGAAAAAGCCTGACGGTAACCGTCAGGCTTTTTCTTGTTGCAGCTATTTTGCTGCTTTCATTTCCTCGTCAAGCTTTTTGCTCAGGATCTCGCAGGTTCCCTCGATGGCCTCTGCCATCGCTTTGTCCCCGGTAGCGGTCAGCATCGTGTCCGCAATGCCGCTCATCAGCTCGATATAAAACCGTTTCATATCGAAAACCTCCATATCCTTGGTCCAGAGGTCTATTTTCAGGGTTCCTTTATGGTAATGATCCCAAACCGCGATGGCGATGGCACGGGTATCATTGATGCCTTCATTGGGGTTGTCCGTCGCATCCCAGAATATTTTTTCAGGTATACTCTGCTGGTCAAGTTCAACGGTGAAATGTATTTCCGATTTTTTCATAACAGGTGAATTTTCGGTAAAAGTAAACATTTGACCGCAGAATGGTCCCTACTTCCCTGCCTGGCTGAAAACCTTTTTGAGCGTATCGGTAACCCTGGCGACAGGATCTTCACGGATTTTTTTCTCCTCCTGAGCAATCAGCACATACAAGCCGTCGATGGTTTTCTGTGTTGCATAACTTTTAAGGTCCGGATCAACCTTCTTCACGAAAGGCAGCTGATTGTAGGTTTTTACAATATCTGCATAATACTCGGTTGCTTTGTTGAGCTTTAATGTACTGTCTACTACCGGTGAAAAGGTTTTGAACAGTTCATCATTGGTACTCTTCCGTAAATATTGCGTAGCGGCATCGTCCGAGCCTTTCAGGATGCCCAGTGCGTCGGGCACGGTCATGGAAGTAATGGCTTTCACAAAAATGGGCCTTGACTTTTTGGCCGCATCTTCGGCAGCCCGGTTGAGCGAAAGTGTAAACTTGTCGACCTGCTCGCCCAGTCCCATTTTTCTCAAGGTCTCGGCCACCTTCTGCGCTTCGGGCGGCACGGCTATTTTAATCAGTTCGTTTTTAAAGAACCCATCGACTCTGGAAGCTTCTGTGGCTCCCTTGGTAGCTCCTACATTGAGGGCTTCCTTAAGACCTTTAACAACTTCATTCTCACTCAGGCCGCGGCTCTTGCCCCCGAAAACTTCGGCTACTTTACCCAGATTGAACTGGGCCTGGGAAGGAAGTGCAAGTGTGGTAAAGACCATCAAAAAAGCGATTATTCTGGATTTCATAGGGTGTTTCATTGTATTGGATTACTAAATTTTAACGTAGCCATTAAAGATTAATTTTACTTATTTTTGGAGAAAATCGGTCCCATTCAACGCATACAAGACCATGTCAGCTACCATCAGGGCAGAAGTTTTAACGATCGGGGACGAAATCCTCTTCGGACAGATTACCGACACCAATACGCAGTGGATCGGCACCCAGCTCACTGACATTGGCATCCGACCCATCCGGAAAACATCTGTGGGTGACAACCGCCAGCACATTCTCGACGCTTTGCAAGAAGCGAGCCAGCGTGTGGATGTGGTGATAATTACCGGCGGCCTCGGCCCTACCCGCGACGATATTACCAAGCATACCTTGTGCGCGTATTTTGGGACAAGCCTGGAAATCAACCAGGATGCACTGGCACTCGTCACCTCGTTTTTTGAAAAACGCGGCCGCGCCATGACCGACCTGAATATCCAGCAAGCTGCACTGCCGCTTAATGCAACCTATGTCCCGAATCTCTGGGGTACAGCGCCGGGCATGTGGTTTGATCATGAAAATGTCGTGTATGTGTCGCTGCCGGGTGTTCCGTATGAGATGAAAAACCTCATGGAGTTTGAGATTCTGCCCAGGCTCAAAGCACGCTTTGCCACGCCGGTGATCATTCATAAATCGGTGCGAACCATCGGCATCGGAGAAAGCTTCCTGGCTGAAACGATTGCTGCATGGGAAAGTGCATTGCCGGAGCATATCAAGCTGGCCTATCTTCCGCATTTCGGCCAGGTACGCCTGCGACTCACGGGTACTTCGCCGGATGAGGTGGTTTTACGGCAGGAGTTGCAGGCACAGGTAGACCTGCTTGTACCGCAGATTGAAGAATATATTTTTGGTTATGATGGGGACGATCTTGAAACCGTCGTCGGCACACTGCTGTTACAGGCCGGTGCTACCCTGGGTACGGCAGAAAGCTGCACAGGCGGTTTTGTGGCACACCAGATCACCGCGGTGCCGGGCTCGTCGGCATACTTTGAGGGCTCCGTGGTAAGTTACAGCAACCGGATCAAGACGACGGTGCTGGGCGTATCCGCTCAGATACTGGAACAGTACGGGGCCGTGAGCGAGCAGACCGCCCGGGAAATGGCCGAAGGTGCCCGCCGGGTACTGAACACAACTTACGCGATTGCCACCACCGGCATAGCCGGCCCGACTGGCGGCACACCCGAAAAGCCCGTAGGTACCGTCTGGATTGCCTGTGCCACACCCGATGAAACATTTACCCAGCTCCTGACATTGAGAAACAACAGGAAAATCAATATAGAACTTACATCGTCCTACGCGCTCAATCTGCTGCGTAAGACCATTTTGAAAACAAACCTGGCTGTAAAAGACTGAGCAGCCTGGCTTGCGGACGTCGTACGATATATGAAAATAGTAGAAATGGTTATGCCCCCGCTCGGGGAAAGTATTCTGGAATGCACTGTGCTGCACCTGCTGAAAAGTGTGGGCGATACTGTTGCATTGGACGATTCCATTCTCGAAGTTGCCACGGACAAAGTGGATACGGAGGTGCCCTGCCCGGTATCCGGTGAAATAGCGGAGTGGCTGGTTCGTGAAAATGACATTGTTGCGATTGGCAGCGCAGTTGCCCGTATCCGTGTTGAGGATGGGGTTGAACTGCCCGAGGAAAGTCCCGCCGACGAAGGCCCGGAGCCTGAGCTTGCCGTAGCCGAATCTGTTGCCTACCTGGAAAGCGGCTTTTCCAGCGCACTCGATCACAAAACAGACCCAGTACCTGCGGAAACTCCCCGAAACCAGGGCGAAGGAAATCCGTTTTACTCACCGCTTGTGCTGAGCATTGCACGGCAGGAGCATGTCAGCACGGCAGAGCTCGCGGGCATACCAGGTACGGGCGTCGACGAGCGTGTGACGAAGAACGACATTTTAGCCTACCTCGCCGAACGAAAAAACAAAGCCAGCCTGCCGGCACCTGCTCCCGCGACATCCGTCAACGGATCCAGCGAGATCATTGAGATGGACCGCATGCGGAAAATGATTTCACAGCGCATGACCGAGTCGAGGCGCATTTCTGCCCACGTGACTTCTTTTATCGAGGCGGATATGACACCGGTTGTTAACTGGCGGGAAAGTGTTAAAGGTGATTACCGCAAAAAGACCGGGGGCAGCATTACATTTACCCCCATCCTGATTGAAGCGGTGGCGAAAGCGATCCGGGACTATCCGATGATCAACATCTCTGTTGACGGTGATAAAATCATAAGGAAAAACGATATCAACATTGGAATGGCGGTGGCACTGCCCGACGGCAACCTGATTGTGCCGGTGATTCACCGCGCCGACCAATACGACCTGCCCGGGCTGGCAGATAAAGTAAATGACCTGGCAAGGCGTGCGCGGGAAAACAAGCTGAAAGCCGACGACGTTGCAGGAGGAACTTATACGGTTTCCAATATCGGTGCATTCTCCAACCTCATGGGAACGCCCATTATTGTGCAGCCGCAGGTGGCGATCATGGCTTTTGGCGCGATCAAGAAAAAACCTGCTGTAATTGAAACGCCGCAGGGTGACCTGATCGGAATCAGGAGCATGATGTTTATCTCCCATTCTTATGACCATCGGGTTGTGGACGGCTCACTGGGCGGGCTGTTCCTGAAAAGGGTGAACGATTATCTTGAGAATTTTGACACGCAAAGAAAAATTAGCTGATGCTGAGACTTACGCTGGACATGGACGATGTGCTGGCCGATACGCATCAGAAGCTGGTACATATTATACTGAACGAGTTTTCGAATACACTCACCGAGCAGCAGCTTTATTCCAGGGCATTGCGCGAACTGCTGCATCCGAAGCAGCTTAACCGGCTCCACAAGATCATGGACTCGCCGGGTTTTTTCGCGGATATACCCGTCAAAGAGGGAGCTGTTGAAACGGTTCACAGGCTCTCACATTACTATGAAATTTTTGTAGCTACGGCGTGCATGGAATTTCCTGCTTCGTTCCGCGACAAATTTGACTGGCTGGCCCGGCATTTTTCTTTTATACCCTGGACAAACATCGTGTTTTGCGGGTACAAGAGCATTATACAGTCCGACTACCTGATCGATGACCATGTAAGAAACCTGGCGGCATTTACAGGAGAAGGTATTCTATTTTCTGCTCCGCACAATCTGAAAGACACCCAGTACCGGCGCGTATCCAGCTGGCAGGAAGTATCCGAACTTTTTTTACCCATCAAATGAAGCTGCTGCTGATCGAAGACGAGCCAAAGACCGTGCAATCCCTCAAACAGGGGCTGGAAGAAAACGGGTACGAAGTGGACATTGCATATGACGGGCTTATTGGCCGGCAGCTTTCGCGCAATAATACCTACCAGCTGATCATCAGCGACATCATCATTCCCGGACTCAATGGGATTGAGCTCTGCCGTGAAATCAGAAGCCGGGGCAACGAAACACCGATCCTGATGCTCACTGCCCTGGGAACTACGGACGATAAAGTGACGGGCCTCGATGCCGGTGCGGATGATTACCTTGTCAAACCATTTGAATTCAAGGAATTGCTGGCAAGGGTGCGTGCGCTTACCAAACGCGGTTCGGCCGTGGCACATACGGCTCAGGTGTTGAAGTTTGCCGACCTCGAAGTATCCCTGGATGCAAAAACCGTATATCGTTCGGGAAATAAAATCAATCTGACGGCTCGGGAATTTAACCTGCTGGTGTACCTGATCCGCAACCAGGGACGTGTGATTTCCAAGGTGGAAATTGCCGAGCAGGTCTGGGACATCGACTTTGATACAGGTACTAATGTGATTGAGGTGTATGTAAACTATCTCCGGAAAAAGATCGATAAGGATTATCCTGTGAAGCTCATCCATACGCAGTTTGGAATGGGCTATGTGCTAAAAGTAGAATAGTATGCAAATCCGCACCCGACTTACGGTTCAGTTTTCCCTGCTGGTAAGCGGCATTTTGCTGATCACATTCGTTGCTATCTATTTTTTTACCTACTACAATGTTACAGAAGACTTTTACGACCGGCTCAGGTCCAAAGCCAAGTCGCAGGCGGAACTGCTTCTGAACATCAATATGCCTCAGGTCAACTCAGACGTGCTCAAAGCATTGGACGAGACCAACCGGGACCTCATTTACGACGAAAACACGTTTATTTTTGACGAGAAGAACCGCCTCATTTATACCAACCGTACTTCGTCCCACAAATCCATTCACGTTTCTAACTACTGGCTTGACGAGATCCGCAAAGCCGGCCAGATCCGCTACATGGACGGGGATTACAAGGTGGTGGGGCTGTATTATAAATATCCCTACAACCGGGCGGTGGTACTGCTGGGCGCAAAAGACTTGTATGGTCAGGCCAACCTGTCTAACCTGAGCACGCTGCTGGTAGTTCTTTTCCTGATCGTGACCATTATTGTGGCGATTGCGGGATGGATCTTCTCTAAAAGGGCGCTGAGGCCAATCTCAAAAGTAATGAATGCAGTGGAGGGGATTTTACCTCAGAAACTGGATACCCGCCTGGACGTCCCTAACCAGCGGGATGAGATCGGCCGGCTCACGGTAACTTTTAACAAACTGCTCGAACGTATTGAAACTGCTTTTCAGATGCAGAAAATCTTTGTGGCAAATGTCTCGCACGAGCTCAAAAATCCATTGACCAAGATCCGTTCGCAGCTGGAAGTAAGTATGCTGAAGGAGCGGAATGCGGGGGAATACCGCATAACGATTCAGTCGGTGCTGGAAGATATTCAGGAACTGGCGCAGCTTTCCAATACGCTGCTTGAACTGGCCAAGGTAAGTGAAGACCAGCGCGATCTGCTCACAGAAACCATCCGGGTGGACGATCTGCTGCTCGACTGCCGGGTGAGCCTCGGACAGGCTAATCCAGGCTACAATATCCTGTTGAAATTTGATGAACTGCCTGAGGACGATGCCTGGCTTGAACTTACCGGAAACTCTACGCTCCTGAAAACCGCATTTCTCAACCTGATGGAAAATGCATGCAAGTTCTCGGAAGATCACACTGTAAGCGTGAGCCTGAGGGCAGCACCGGATATTATTTCTGTTGATTTTTCGGATAAGGGAAAGGGAATCCCGAAAGAAGATCAGAGCCTTGTTTTTCAGCCTTTTTACCGCAGTGATAATACGGCCAGTATCAAAGGGTACGGCATTGGCCTGTCACTGGTTGACCGAATTGTGAAGCTTCATAGCGGGAATGTTACCA
Source organism: Dyadobacter sandarakinus (assembly GCF_016894445.1). Taxonomy (NCBI): domain Bacteria; kingdom Pseudomonadati; phylum Bacteroidota; class Cytophagia; order Cytophagales; family Spirosomataceae; genus Dyadobacter; species Dyadobacter sandarakinus. The sequence goes on along the minus strand of NZ_CP056775.1, from coordinate 797,174 downwards.
TCGACTCTGAGCAGCCCAAAGGGACAACATTCCACGTAAATTTCGCACGCCTCTAAGTAAATTCTAACTTTTTATTAACTCCATTCTAAGTATTGCATTCTTAATTTGTATTGTCGGACGGTAAAGAGCCGGAAGACCTTATCAGGAATTTCATTTTTTGTGGTGTTAATAAGCAAATTTGGCAGGTGTGTATTTCACGCCTGCCAATTTTTTGTTTGGGGAAAGGTGAGGGGTAGTCAGGGGTAGTCAGGTGTAGTCAGGGGTGGTCAGGTCTTGTAACAAGCGGTCCAACGGCGTACAATACTTGACAATACTTGACAATACTTGACCACACCTGACTATACCTGCCCCTTAATGCTTTTTCCTAATCTCAATAATCTTCAGCCGGCTGAGCAGGCGGATGACGGGGTAAGTTGGATCAACTTCATACCATCTGGATCCGAAATTGATAGAGTTGGGACGCTTGTGGTGGTTGTTCTGGAAGAGTTCACCCAGCATAAGGAAATCGAAGATCAGTGAGTTTTTGGACTCGTCTCTGTTGTCGAAATTCTGGTAGCCATATTTGTGACCGCTCCAGTTGACAATTGCACCGTGGATCGGTCCCATCAGAAAGTGAATAGGCAGCAGGAAGAAAAATGCCCAGTGCATATCCAGATACTTGTAGGCCAGGACGTAAAACGACAGGTAGATGATACCCCAGCCAATGCGTGAGGCCCATGAATCGCCCAGCTTTTCCACAAAATTCCACTCAGGGTAATTGCGTTCAAAACGGTTTTCGATGGCGCGCTTGCGGTGCAGTACTGCATTGTAAATATGCTTTGTCTCCCACATCATCGTAAAAACATTTTTGGTATGGTGTGGTGAGTGCGGATCTCTTTCGGTATCGCTGAATGCATGGTGCATCCGGTGGAGAATGGCGTATGCGCGCGGACTAAGGTATGAGGAGCCTTGGGATATGTACGTAAGCAGGTAAAAAAAGCGCTCCCATGGTTTGCTCATGAGGAACATTTTATGAGCAGAATAGCGGTGCAGGAAAAATGTCTGGCAGAATAGAGATAGGTACCAATGTACTGCAAAAACGATAAGGACTACGTACATGAACTAAGGAAATTTTAACGAATGAAGTTTGTACAAAAGTAAGACCGAAACATCAGAAAACCGAAGGTTCATCTACATTATTTGGAATATATCTATATAGCATTTGCCTCTTGCCTGCTTATGCCATTTACAATATCATGAAAGCGTAACTCAGCAGGTTAGCGCCCATCTGAAGTGCTTTCCGGCGCATTTCTTCGGGATCATTGTACACGCTCTGATCTTCCCACCCATTCCCGAGATCGGTTTCATAGCTGTAATAGCAAATAAGCCGTCCCTGCCAGATCAGCCCGAACCCCTGCGGCTGCTTGCCATCATGCTCATGTACTTTCGGAAGGCCTTCGGGAAAGTTATACTTGACGTGATAAATGGGATGATCATACGGCAACTCGACAAAGCTCAGTTCAGGAAAAACCTTTTTCATCTCCCGCCTGATAAACTGGTCGAGCCCATAGTTATCATCCACATGCAGGAACCCGCCCGAAAGCAGGTAATTCCGCAGATTAACTGCCTCTGCATCCGAAAAAACCACATTCCCGTGACCGGTCATATGTACAAACGGGTATGCAAAAATATCCTGGCTACCCACCTCCACGACATCTTCGGTCGGATTGATGTTCATTTTCAGCTCGGCATTGCAGAATTTGATCAGGTTGGGCAAAGAGGTTTTGTTGGCATACCAGTCGCCCCCTCCCCCATATTTTAACTTGGCGATTTTCAGTGAAGACTGCGCCTGTGTGGCAAGAGTAATGCAAAGGAGGAAAGCTGTGAGTATGTGCCGGATGTACATGATGTTGATTTGATGAATGAGCGACGAACTGATGAGGGGAATAAGCTACCTACCTGACTGACCGGATTCTTACTGTTCTTTTCTCTTGTTTTCCTTTTCTCCTACCCCAAAAACTGCGCCAGATTGATCGCGTGACAGCCGGAGACAGCGGCTGTTTCTGTCCGTAACCTTGTGGGTCCCAGAGATACGGTTTCAAAACCGTGGTCGAGAGCGAGTGATACTTCCTCCGGGGTGAAATCCCCTTCCGGACCGATCAGCAGGCTGGTATCCGAATGCTGCTTTACCTTGCTGAAAACGTGGGGTACCGTGTCATGCCCGGGAACATACGCAATCAGTCTGACCGCCTCGGTTCTGGACTTTATAAACGTATCCAGCTGGTTATTTACTGTAATTTCGGGCATATAAAATTGTTGCGACTGCTTCATGGCTGCTACCGCAATGCGCGTCAGCCTGGTCAGGTTCACGACGCGGTTCATGGTTTCCTGGTGGGTATGCTCGGTAATCAGGAAATCAATGCGGTCCACTCCCATTTCGGTCATTTTTTCAACCATCCATTCATTGCGCTCCGCCTTGCGCGTAGGTGCGATGCCCATGTTCACGCGGTATGGCCTCCTGGGCTGCACCACCTTTTCAACAATTTCATAACCTACACGCCGCCCCTGCACATTCAGAATACACCTGGCGAGCATACCCTTGCCGTCGGTTACGTAAATCACTTCACCCGAAGTCAGGCGCAGTACTTTGGTGCTGTGCCGGGCTTCTTCCTCGTCCAGTTCAAACGTGCCGGGATCCGGCTGAAAAAACAAATGCATTGATATCGAAATATTGTAATATACTAAGAAATGAAACCTCTACAAATAAGGTAAAATTTCCTTTATCTACCAGGTTCTGAAGATGAAAATACCAGTTTGTGACAGATTGAAGGAATTAATGCATTTTCTGGCATTTTGCTACTAAAATCGGTTGTACAGTAGAATTTTTAACTTCTTTAATGCAATATTCTATAAATAATCATGCATGCCGGGTGCATTTAAACATGCCCGATTTATTGAAAAAATACATCTTTTCCTGACGATTCTGCTATACACGCAATAATATTCTGTCTTGTATGAATTTTTCTTAGAGATTATTTTTTGCAAATACATTTTTGCATTAATATTGTGCCGTCTAAAATATTCGTCACCACTTTATCTAGTACTATTATGTCAAAAGCCAAGCTGGAATATATTTGGTTGGATGGCTATAAGCCGACCCAAAGTTTACGCAGCAAAACCAAAATTGAAAACGATTTTAGTGGAAAACTGGAAGATTGCGCAATGTGGTCGTTTGATGGCTCATCTACCGAGCAGGCTCCCGGCGGTTCTTCCGACTGTTTACTGAAACCTGTTTACATTATTCCTGATCCACAGCGCAAAAATGGCTACCTGGTAATGTGCGAGGTATTGAACGCTGACGGAACCGCTCACGAATCAAACGGTCGTGCAACTATCGAGGACGACGATAACGACTTCTGGTTCGGATTTGAACAAGAATATTTCCTTTGGGACAACGAGACCAACAAACCACTGGGCTTCCCTGCCAATGGCTACCCGGCTCCGCAAGGTCCATACTACTGCTCAGTAGGCGCAAAAAATGCTTACGGACGCGAAATTATCGAGGAACACCTTGACGTTTGTCTGGATGCCGGCCTGAACGTTGAAGGTATCAATGCTGAGGTGGCAGCAGGACAGTGGGAATTTCAGATCTTCGCAAAAGGCGCGAAAGAAGCTGGTGACCAGATCTGGCTGGGCCGCTACCTGCTTGAAAGAATCGGTGAAAAATACGGTGTATCCATCAACTGGCACTGCAAGCCGCTTGGCGACCTTGACTGGAATGGTTCAGGCATGCACGCCAACTTCTCAAATGGTGTTTTGAGAACTGCCGGAAGCAAAGAAACTTTCGATAAAGTTTGCGAAGCATTCCGTCCCGTAGTGAAAGAGCACATTGATGTTTACGGCGCTGATAACCACCTGCGTTTGACCGGAAAGCACGAAACTGCTTCTATCCACGATTTCAGCTACGGTGTTTCTGACCGTGGTGCTTCTATCCGTATCCCTGTCATGGTTCCTCAAAAAGGATGGAGCGGATACCTGGAAGATCGTCGCCCGAACTCGGCTGCTGATCCCTATAAAGTTGCTGCACGTATTATCAAAACCGTTAAATCTGCGGTTTAGTCAGTACAATGCATATAAATAAAAAAACCACCGTACGGTGGTTTTTTTATTTATATGCATTTCATTTCAAAAGCATTACTCTTCGTCCTGACTTCCGGCAAAAGAATACAGCGTCGCATCCAGCTCCACATTGCCCGCATTGTATGCATCAATGAAATCACTGATGATTTTGTCCGTAATTTCCGTCTTGTTCAACCCTACTTCCAGGCCTACGCCGTATTCGAAAGTAGCATCCACTTCCACGTGCTCGCGTACGGTAATCTCTTCATTTTCCTCAATTTCCTCGATATACTCGGTCAGCAGCAACTCGGCATCATCGTCTTCTTCTTCGTCTGCCACGTAATCGTCCGGCCGCTCATCGGGGGAGATGTAGTCGGGCATCTGTTTCTTAAGCCTTTCCAGCGCCTCGTCGTAAACGAGTGTCGAGTGGTGCAGGCGCAAGGTGTAGATCAGTGCGTCGTAGATGACCTCCTGCCCGTTGTAAGTTCCTACAAACTGCACATGCGCATGCTCGGTGTTTTCATTCTCATCTTCAAATTCGTCCTCAACCCGGACAAAGTTGGCTTGCTCAGCTTTGCACTCCTGTTTGAGCTGTGCAATTTCTTCTGGATCATATCCCGCGTTCATAGTATCTCTCTTGGTGAATGGAAACTTTGACTAAAACTATTCCAAAAATAGCATTTCGCGGTATTTGGCCAAAGGCCAGTCCTCATCATCAATGAGCAGCTCCAACTTGTCGACATGGTAGCGGATTTGTTCAAAGTAGCCTTTTACCTCTGAACCATAGCGTTTTGCCCTTTCATAAAGGTCTTCCACAGCATTGGCAGCCTTGCGCGCTTCGGTCATATCATGCACCAGTTTTTTAATCACAACCACGTGCGAGGATATGTCCCGGATGATTTCCCTGATCGGCGCGGCTTCTTCCAGCATTTCCAGGTCAGTAAGTGAGCGGGCGGTTTGTGCCAGCTTAAACTGGTATTTGACCACGGTAGACACGATGTGGTTCAATGAAAGATCGCCGATTACCCTGGATTCGATCTGTAACTTTTTAACATAATTTTCGAGCTCAATTTCGTACCGTGCATTCAGCTCACGGGCCGAGAGTATCCCCATTCGTTCAAAAACCTGAATGGTACTGTCGCTGGTGTAAGCATACAATGCATCATAAGTGGCACTGATGTTGCTCAGTCCGCGGCTTTCTGCCATTTTCACCCATTCCTCAGAGTAACCATTTCCTTCAAACAGGATGTCTTTTGATTCCGTAAAATATCTTTTTAAAATTCCCACAACCGCTACCTTTTTCTCCTCCCCGGCAGAGAGCCGCTCTTCCATATCGCGACGGAACTCCATCAGCTGGTTTGCGACGATCGTGTTCAGGATAATCATGGGCGAGGCACTGTTCTGCGAGCTGCCCACAGCCCGGTACTCAAATTTATTTCCGGTAAAACAAAAAGGAGAAGTCCGGTTGCGGTCGGTGTTGTCCCTTTGCAGGTTGGGAATGCGCGAAATGCCGAGTTTATAGTAAAAATTTTCCCCTTTTTCCAGGGTAATCTCTCCCTTATTAACCAGCTCTTCCAGCATCGTAGTGAGATCTTTCCCCAAAAAAACAGAAATAATGGAGGGCGGCGCTTCATTCGCACCCAGCCGGTGCTCGTTTCCAGCCGAGCATATTGAGGCACGCAGCAGGTCCGCATGGTCGTGCACAGCTTTCACTACATTAATAAGGAAAGTCAGGAAGCGCAGGTTTTCCTTGGGTTTGGAAGTTGGCTGCAGGAGGTTAATTCCGGTATTCGTATTCAGCGACCAGTTATTATGCTTTCCGCTTCCATTGATTCCTGCAAATGGTTTTTCATGAAAAAGAACCTGGAAATTATGCCGGTCGCCTACCTTCTGCATCAGGTCCATCAGCAATGCATTGTGGTCCACGGCCAGGTTTACTTCTTCAAAAGTGGGCGCACACTCGTACTGGCCGGGTGCTACCTCATTATGGCGCGTCCTGACCGGAATCCCCAGTTTCAATGCTTCAAACTCAAAATCGACCATGAATGCATTTACCCTGGGCGAGATGGACCCGAAGTAGTGATCGTCCAGCTGCTGGCCGCGTGCAGGACTATGACCGAATACCGTGCGCCCGGTCATCAGCAGGTCGGGCCGGGCGTAATACAATGCTTTATCAACCAGAAAATACTCCTGCTCAATGCCGAGGGTCGGAGTTACCTTGTCCACGTCGCGGTTAAAATACTGGCTCACGGCAGTGGCAGCCTTGTCGAGCATCACAAGCGAACGCAGCAAAGGTGCCTTGTAATCCAGCGCCTCACCTGTATAGGATATAAATACCGAAGGAATGCAGAGTGTTTTGCCGCCCGCCCCGTTGTCCATCAGGAATGCAGGCGAGCTGGGATCCCAGCCGGTATAGCCACGCGCTTCAAAGGTAGCGCGCAATCCGCCGCTCGGGAACGAAGATGCATCCGGCTCCTGTTGCACAAGTGCGCTTCCCTTGAACTTCTCCACGGCTTTTCCGTCGAGGGTAAGATCAAAAAAGGAGTCGTGCTTTTCGGCGGTAGTGCCTGTGAGTGGCTGAAACCAGTGCGTGTAGTGCGTGGCGCCTTTGGAAATCGCCCACGACTTCATGGCCGCAGCTACTTCTTCGGCCACATCCCGGTCAATGATCGAGCCCGAGCGGATTGCATTGGAGATCCGGGTATAAGCCTCTGCCGAAAGCAGGGTTTTCATGACCTGGTCACTGAATGTATTGCTGCCGTAAAGGTCGGCTACTTTCTCTGATGGAGGGGACAGAACCGGTGAGACCCGGCCCTGGGCAATTTCAAATGCCTTGGAGCGAAATGTCATTTCGTACTGATTTATATTAATTCTTCCCAAAATTATGTATTTGGGTTTTTGAATCGCAAACTACGGGTTACAATTTCCTTAGAATATATGGAGTGCGTTACCTGATGTACCAATTTTAAGAACTTTACGCTTACAACAAGACACCAATGCGTAACAGAATTGCCTTTCTTGCCCTGTACGGGCTGTGCTGGACATTATTATTTCAATTTTTCAGGATCGTATTTTTCCTGTACCATTATCAGAAAGCACTGGAGATCGCACCATCGCTTTGGGCAAGCAGTGCATTTCACGGCTTGCGGATGGATATTTCATTTGCATCCTACCTGCTGCTGATACCCACGCTGGCCATGCTGTTTACCACCCGGAGCACAAGCTGGTACCAGCGCTTTATGCTGATATACAGCGGCATCATGGCTTTTGTCATTGTACTCCTGGTTGTAACAGACCTGGAATTGTTCCGGGCCTGGGGCTTTCGCATTGACGGAACCTCCCTGCACTATCTGGAAACGCCGCGCGAAGCATTTGCATCCATGGGCGCTGCGCCGGTCGTTCCCCTGCTGCTCCTGGTGGCGGTGCTCTGGGCGCTGTCAGCCCGGCTACTGCAGATCATTGTTCGCAGGTGCACTTCCCGCTTTACGCGCATTCCTTTATACCTGAGCATTCCTGTTTTCCCGGCACTGGCAGCAATGCTGATCATCCCCATACGGGGCGGTTTGCAGCTGGCCCCGATGAATGAAAGTGCGGTGTATTTCAGTGACAAGAGCTTCGCAAACTATGCGGCGGTGAATGTAGCCTGGAACTTCATGGCGTCGGTCTTTAACAATACCTACTCCCAAAAAAACCCTTTTATCTATTTCGAAGGACAAAAAGATGCTGATATGGTAGGATCGCTCTACCCGGCTCCGGAGCAGCATGAGCAGGTGATCAGCAGGGAAAAGCCGGTGAACCTGATCATTATTATATGGGAAAGCTTTACAGCCAAAGTAGCAGGCAGCCTTGGCGGCCTCCCGGAAGTGACGCCTCAGTTCAACAGGCTCTCGTCGGAGGGACTGCTCTTTACCCAAATATATGCGAGCGGGAACCGCAGCGACAAGGGCATGGTATCCATCCTGAGCGGCTACCCGGCCCAGCCGACCCACTCCATCATTAAAATTCCTAAAAAGACACGCTCGCTGCCTTCACTGCCGGGCGCATTGCATGATCGCGGATGGTATACTTCGTTTTACTACGGCGGCGAAACCGAATTTGCCAATATGAAGTCCTACTTCCTGCAGCAGCATTTTGATAGGATCATCGACAGAAATGATTTTGATGAAAAAGATATGAACTCCAAATGGGGCGCTCACGATCATGTGGTACTCAATCGCGTGATCAATGATCTGGACAGGCAAAAACAACCGTTTTTCACCACTGTTTTCACCCTCAGCAGCCACGAGCCCTTTGAAGTGCCCGTACCCACGGCCATACCCGGTAACGATTCGGAACATTTATTCCTGAACGCCCATCATTATACCGACGAAGCAATCGGTGATTTTATAAAAACAGCCAAAACCAAACCCTGGTGGGATAATACACTCATTGTGATCCTGGCAGACCACGGCCATCCCCTGCCCGACCTGCACCGGCCCAAACCTTCGGAATTCCACATTCCCATGCTTTGGCTGGGCGGAGCGCTCACCAGGGCGCCGGGCCAAGTTACCACGCTCTCCTCACAGACAGACCTGGCGGCGACGCTTTTGGCCCAGTTTAATGTACCGGCCGGCGAATTCAGGTGGAGCAGTGATATTCTTTCCAAAAACAAGGTACCCTTCGCCTATTTCGCGTTTAACAATGGCCTGGGCTGGATGCGGCCTGATGGTTTTCTGGTCAGGGACAACATCGGGGGCAACATCACGGAGCGGCAGGGCGCATTGGGAAGTCAGGAGCCAGACCTTGCCAGGGCCTATTTGCAGGCATCTTTCAGTGATTATGTAAAGCGTTGATTCAAAAGGTGTAATTTTGCGGAATATTTGACAACAATGAAAAAAGTAGCATTCTATACACTCGGCTGCAAGCTGAACTACTCCGAAACCTCCTCCATTGCAAGAATGTTTGAGCAGAAGGGTTATGCCAAAGTGGAGTTCAATGAGTCGCCGGATATATTTATCATCAACACCTGCTCGGTTACCGAGAATGCAGATAAAAAATGCCGCAAGATCGTGCGTGAGGCACAAAAGATCAATGCGGACGGATTTGTGGCGGTGATCGGCTGCTACGCCCAGCTCAAACCCAAAGAAATATCCGAGATCCCCGGCGTGGACGCAGTATTGGGCGCTGCCGAGAAATTCAGGCTGGCAGATCTGATTGATACTTTTGAAAAAACACCCAGCAATGCCCCTGCCTGGGTAGTTGCCTCGCACATCGACAATGCAATTGAGTACCATACCTCCTACTCGCTGAACGACCGCACCCGCACCTTCCTGAAAGTGCAGGACGGCTGCGATTATCCCTGCTCGTACTGCACCATTCCGCTGGCCCGAGGCAAAAGCCGGTCCGACAGTATTGTAAATGTGGTGAATGCCGCCCGTGAAATTGCAGCACGGGACGTGAAGGAAATTGTACTGACGGGTGTTAATATCGGCGACTTTGGTATCCGGGAAGGTGAAAGAAAAGAAAGCTTCCTGCAATTGATCAAAGCGCTTGACGAAGTGGAAGGCATTGAAAGGTTCCGTATTTCATCCATTGAACCCAATCTGCTGACCGACGAGATCATTGAGTTTGTGGCACAATCCAAACGTTTTGCTCCGCACTTCCATATCCCGCTGCAATCCGGGTCCAATAAGGTGCTGGGAATGATGAAACGTCGCTATAAGCGTGAGCTTTATACCGAAAGGGTAGCCAAAATCAAATCGCTTATGCCCGATTGCTGCATTGGGGTGGATGTGATCGTGGGCCATGCGGGTGAAACCCGCGAACTTTTTGAAGAAACGTACCAGTTTTTGAATGAGCTGGATGTTTCGTACCTGCACGTATTTACCTACTCCGAGCGCGAAAACACCGCCGCACTTGCCATACGGCCCATAGTAGCCAAAAGCGAGCGGGCAGAGCGGTCCAGAATGCTGCATATTTTATCCGACAAAAAGAAAAGGTTCTTTTACGAACAACAACTGAATAAGCAGGGTAAGGTGTTGTTTGAAGACGAAGTTCAGAATGGACAAATGCTGGGCTTTACGGAGAACTATGTGCGGGTAGCTGTAAAGTATGACCCGCTGCTGATCAATGAAACCAAGGAAGTACGCTACGATCATATTAATGAAGAAGGATTGATGGAAGTGACCGAGACAGAGGCCTTCGTACTCGCCTGATTACAATATCTATGACTTATCATTATTGACATTTACCGATGATTGTAAAACAGGAAAGCCCGGCATACCGCCGGGCTTTCTGCTGTTATAACGCTGAATAATCTTATGCTTCTACAAGAAATTCGTCGTGCTGGCTGATATCCAGACCGGCTCTTTCGTCCGATTCGGAAACACGCAGCGGCAAAATCAGGTCAGTCACTTTGAGGAGCACCAGTGAGCCTACAAAAGCGAACACCGACACACCTACCAGCGCAATCACGTGGTTGATAAACAGGGTAGTTTCACCAAAAGCAAGACCTTGATCAGTCACCAGCGAGTTAACGCCGCTTGTTGCGAAGATACCCGTCATCAGCATACCTACCATACCGCCTACACCGTGGCATGGAAACACATCCAGCGTATCGTCCAGTGTTGAACGTGAACGCAGGTGAGCGATGTAGTTGGAAATAATGGCTGCGACAGTACCGATAAACAGGGACGAAGGAACCGTTACGAAACCGGCAGCAGGCGTAATGGCCACCAGACCAACTACTGCACCGATACAGAAACCAAGAGCTGAAACTTTCTTGCCTTTGGCAGCATCAAATAATACCCATGCAAGACCTGCGGCACCTGCGGCAGTGTTGGTCGTTGCAAAAGCAGACACGGCAAGCGGCGATGCTGTAAGCGCAGAACCTGCATTAAAGCCGAACCATCCGAACCAGAGCAAACCTGTTCCAAGCAGTACAAACGGAATGTTTGCAGGAGGAAGCACGTGATCGTCCATCAGGGATTTGCGTCTTTTCAGGTAAAGTGCGCCGGCAAGTGCAGCCCATCCGGCAGACATATGCACGACGGTACCGCCGGCAAAGTCAAGAACACCCATTTTGAAAAGAAGGCCGTCGGCATGCCACGTCATGTGGGCGAGCGGCGAGTAAATGAATACGCAGAACAGGATGATGAACAGTACATACGAACGGAAATTCACACGTTCTGCCATCGAGCCGGTCACAAGCGCCGGGGTGATCACGGCAAATTTCAGCTGGAACATCGCGAACAATGCAAACGGGATTGTTCCCCAGACCGGCCCGTCGAGCACGCCCCTGAACATGAAGTGGGTCATGGGATTGCCAATAAAACCACCAATATCTTCACCAAAAGCGAGGCTGAATCCAACCACAACCCAGGCAACACTGATTACCCCCATGGCGATAAAGCTCTGGAGCATTGTGGAAATCACATTTTTGTTGTTCACCATTCCACCGTAAAAGTAGGCAAGGCCTGGTGTCATCAGAAGCACCAGCGCAGACGATACAAGCATCCAGGCCGTATCACCCCCGTTCACACCTTCGGTGACAATCTGGGTTGGGACGTTGGGTACCAGGGCGCCAAGGATGCTGACTATCAACAGGATAATCAGTGGGACAAAAGAGCGTTTTTCCATTGTAGTAATTGTTATTAATAGTAGTAGATTAAGAAGGTATATAATTAGAATTTGTAAATGAATGCTAGTCCGAATGTTGTCTGGCTGCTTTTGGTCCAGTTGCCGTCTGAATCCTCAAATTGTTGCTCTTCGTTGGTTCCGTTCACTTTGGGATAGGCGTCAAGACGAAACTCAGGTTTAACCAGAATGTGTCCGTCAGCAAGTGAAATGTTGCCTGTAAGCGTCACAGAATTCACGCTGGTACCTGCGCCGGATGCCGTAAGCAAGCCGCGAACACCATTGTCATTATTGAAATATTCATATCTGGCACCAATACCGAAATTGTCGGTGATAGCTGTATTTGCATATACTGCGAACCCGCCCCAGGTTTGCGCATCCAGCGGTCCGCCGAATCCCTGGTAGTCTCCTTTTTGCGAACCATAGGCTGCATTGAAGCCCAGGAGGAATTTTTCGGTGATCTGATAACTTGTCGTCAGATCAAAAAGGGTGTAATGTCCGGCAGGCTGTTTGCCGAGGCTGTCCGGATTTGCTTCGTTGCTGTTTATAAAGTTAAGATAAACATTCCAATTGCTGACCGGAGAAAAGTAAAATTGTCCAATCAGTCCTTTTTTTCTGTTGTTATCTCCTAGTCCGTCAACATTGTTCACCACACCGAGCATCAGCGATGCTTTTTCAGAGAAGGAATAGGTTGCTTTGAGGCCTGCATGGTAAAACGGACCATTATTGAACAAGTTCGAGAGCGAGTAGTTGAAGTTAGCAGGAGCATCAATCACTTCATAGCCGATGTGCGTACCGAACTGGCCGGCGGTCATCGAAAACTTGTCAGTGAACTTATAGGTAAAGTAGGCCTGCTTGATGGCGAGTGCCGTGCTGGTACTTGCACCATCGAGCGGGCTGAGCAAGTTGCCATAGTTACCATAGTCTGCATTGGGTCCGAATGTAAGGTCCACCACTGCCTCTGACTTTGCATTGGTGTAAGCCACCTTCGCCTGAACAAGGCCGAGGGAGAACTGCCCGGCTTTCCGGTCGAACACCCGGGCCGTACCGGCAGCACCCAGGTTGGAGCGTGAGGCAGGTTTGTTGAAATTAGCCATGTAGTAGGAGTCCAGGTATCCTGAAAACGCAAATGCTCCTTTTGCTTCCTCTTCATCCTTTACTTCCGTTATCACTGTGGAATCCGTTTTCACGGCTTTTTTGTCCTCCTCACCCATTGCAGAGGTCAAAAACGGCACCATCAAAGATAATACTGTACAATAGACTTTTTTCATAATTATATTCTGTTTAAGTTAATATTACGCTCCGGCAGGATTAGTAGGTCAAATATTGAACTTAAATTATATTAATCAAATATCAGCATAGTAATTTATAGTGAAAAAGGTCAAAATCATAAAAATTTGCTGTTTTTTATAGCTAAATAAACATAAAAGTGAACTTTATACGAAATAATACACACAGATTTAAATTTTGCCTACACAGCTGTATGCAGAATATTATAAACTGACAAATGCTTGGGATCGTTGTGAATTTCACGGCTGCAAACGCATGCTGAAATCCGGCGGGCACAAAAAAAGGCCCGCTGGTCAGCGGGCCTTTCATAATATCTTACAGGTAAACCTATTCTCCGTGCATCCAGGCTTTTTTAGCCAGCAGGGTGTCTTCTTCCTCTTCGTTGTCGGGATCCGGTACGCAGCAATCTACCGGGCAGACAGCAGCGCACTGCGGTTCTTCATGGAAGCCCACGCACTCGGTACATTTATCGGATACTATATAGTAAAATTCGTCAGAAACAGGTGCCTGTTTTTCCTTGCCGCTTACCACAGTACCATCGCCGAAATCGACCTCGTCCAAACTCGTTCCATCGCCCCACGTCCATTCAACACCACCCTCATAAATTGCTGTATTCGGGCACTCTGGCTCACACGCCCCACAATTTATGCATTCATCGGTTATCATTATAGCCATAGTCGCCGGATTGTTTATATTTGTTGCTATTTCCTCTGTTTAAGGTAACAAATATAACTATTTATAGTTTCCCGACAATCAGAAAAATAAAATCCCAGCAGACCATTCAACCATTGATAATCCAATAATGCTTAACCGCCCCCGGCGCATTGCCGCGTTCATCAACTTAGGAAAATTCATCACAGACGCTCAGAACCAGCACATCATTCAGGAATGGGCCACTGCCGCCCACAGGCGCAATAACTGGTTCACTCCGGAAAGTACAATTTCAGCCCTGCATGCAATTGCTGCACGTTTTCTTTCCGAAGGCCCTCTTACCGCTTGGGCAGCAAGCTATCCTGAACCTGTTTCAAGCCGGAAAATAGGGCTCGTAATGGCAGGAAACATTCCGGCAGTAGGTTTTCACGACGCACTTTGCGTGCTGATCAGCGGGCACATCCTGCTTGCAAAGCCCAGCACCGATGATCAGGTACTTATTCTTACCCTGCTCGAAAAGCTTGTTGAACTCGAACCTGCGTTTCAGGAGTACATCCGGTTTGTGGAAAGGCTTAACGATGCTGATGCCTACATTGCCACCGGCAGCAACAATACCGCACGTTACTTTCATTATTACTTTTCGAAGAAACCGAACATTATTAGGCGCAACCGTACATCGGTGGCTGTATTGACCGGCGACGAAACCGACGATGCACTGCTTGCACTTGGCCAGGACGCACTTCAGTACTTCGGGCTGGGTTGCCGCAATGTTTCAAAGGTTTTTGTACCGGAAGGATATGATTTTACCCGGTTTTACGAAAACATAGAGGTGCTGGCCGGCAAATACTTGAACCACCACAAGTATTTCAACAATTATGAATATAACAAGTCCGTGATGCTGGTGAACCGTACCCCGCATCAGGACAACGGCTTTTTGCTGATTACCCAAAGTCCAGCTTTGGTGTCGCCAATCAGTGTACTGCATTTCGAGCACTATACCAGTATGGACAAGCTGAAAGTGACCCTGGCCGATGCCTCAGAGCAGATCCAGTGTATTGCGGGAAGTAATGCCACAGGTATTCCGGGTGCAGTACCATTTGGTTCGACGCAGGAGCCGGAACTGACGGACTATGCCGATGCCGTGGATACGATGGCTTTTCTGGCTGGCTTATAAAGCCGCAGTTACCCAGCGCAGGAAGTCTGGCATCACCTGTGACCAGGTCAAAGGCGCATGAATGCCTCCGGCAACTTCACGATAAATAATGTCACTGCCCCAGGTATATCCTTTTCGTTCCAGCTCCGAAATGCATTCGAGCGTGTCCTGAATGGAGTCGATCACGCCATCCTGATCCCGGTCGTCCGCCTCATCCATCGTGCCGCATTGAAACCAGAATTTCAGGTCTGGGCGCTCCGGGGAGTTCCTGATCTGGGCATGCATAATGCGGTCGCGATCGCTGTATCCTTCGTGCAGCGCACGTTCCCGCCACCATAGCGAGCCCGAGAAAACCCCCACGCGCCGGAAGGTTCCGGGATGGTTCCACGCCATATCCAGCGCCATTAATCCGCCCAGTGAAAATCCGGCGTAGCTCACATCACGAACATTTACCGGAAACTGACTGACCAGGTACGGCAAAAGTTCATGCAGTACAAAGTCCGTGGTGGCTCCTGCCCTGCTTCCCCGCCCTGCATAGTCAGTCTTTGCAGCGACACCATATTCGGCCAGGCGGTCTTTGCCTGCGTGTATCCCTGCTACTACTACCGGCGGAATGTACCCGGCACGATATTGCTGTTCCAAAGTTTCCATGAGCTGCAATGCACTGAAATCCTGACCATCGTTGAAAAGGACAAGAGGCAACTTTTCAGAACCCGTGGCATGCGAAGGGTAAATCATTGAAACAGATACTGCCCGCCTGAGGAAGGAAGATGTGAGCGTAAGCCCGGAGGTCTGGAAGTATGCCGAGAGCGCACTCAATGTGTTTGGATCGGATGGTAGAAGGTATGCAATTTATGGTAAAACTTTCGTACCGGAAGAAACGCCCCGGCTAACCCGGCAAAAGAAGCCAATGGAAGGGTTATTTGCTTGGGTAGATTTGTTTTGTATATTTCAATAACCGGAAACCACAGGTAAAATACCAGCCCGCTGCTTTTCCGGAGCTGCCTTTTTGTTTACCCCAACTTTGACCAAAGCATAATTATGAAAAAGATAGGAATTCTGTATGGCATGGAAAATACATTTCCGAATGCTTTCATTGAGCGCGTCAACAGCAAGAATCCGGAAGGCATCAGGGCGGAGGCCGTCACGATTGATAAGGTAGTACAGGCCGACCCGACCGAATATGCCGTAATCATCGACCGCATTTCACAGGATGTTCCTTTTTACAGATCATACCTCAAAAACGCTGCACTTTCGGGCACGGCTGTGATCAATAATCCTTTCTGGTGGAGTGCTGACGAAAAGTTTTTTAACAATGCACTGGCAGAGCGGATCGGTGTGCCGGTACCCAAAACCGTGCTGCTGCCCTCCAAAGAACGTCCTGCCGATACATCCGAAACCTCATTCCGAAACCTTGCATTCCCGATGGCGTGGGAAGAAATCTTTCAGTATGTAGGATTTCCGGCATACATGAAGCCCCACGATGGCGGCGGCTGGAAGAGCGTGTACAGGGTAGTAAATCCGCAGGACATGTGGCACAAACATCAGGAAACGGGTCAGCTGGTGATGATGCTGCAGGAAGAAATTGTTTTCGACGATTATTTCCGCTGCTACTGCATTGGCCGGAAAGATGTACTGATTATGCCCTATGAACCGCGCAACCCGCATCATCTCAGATATGCAGCCGATATCAAAGCGACCGGCGAGGCCCGTGAAAAGTTACTGGCAACAGTTAAAGAATACACGCTGAAATTGAATGATGCATTGGGTTATGACTTCAATACCGTTGAGTTTGCCGTGCGCGACGGGATCCCCTATGCGATCGACTTCTGCAATCCGGCACCCGATGCGGACATATACTCGGTAGGTCCCGATAATTTTGAATGGGTAGTGGAAACCGCTGCCAACATGGCCATTGAACGTGCCAGGCAGCATGTGCCGGGCCAGACGAACCTTACCTGGGGTACTTTTGTCCGGGAGTCGGTTGTTATAAAACAGCCAGATCTTCCCTCATCGACGGAAGTAGTGGTAAAAACTTCGGTACCGAAAAAAGCAACCAAAGCTGCGGCTAAAGAACCTGCAATCACCGAGCCTGAACCAAAAATACCTACGCAGAAAGCTGCGGCAACCAAAGCTCCTGCCAAAAACTCGAAGCTGAAAAAATAGTTTAACCGATACCAGGCACATTGTTATGGCAAATTTCACCCTCGGCATTGAAGAAGAGTTCCAGACCATTGACCCTGTCACCCGAAACCTGCGGTCACACATGTCCAAGCTGGTGGAGGACGGAAAAATTACCCTGAAAGAGAGGGTAAAAGCCGAAATGCACCAGGCGGTTGTGGAGGTGGGTACCAATATTTGTCATAACATTCAGGAAGCACGGGAGGAAGTAATGTACTTGCGCCAGATGATCCTGGACCTGGCCGATAAGCAGGACCTGCAGGTGGCTGCGGCAGGTACCCACCCCTTTGCCGACTGGGTCGACCAGCTGATCACGCCCGATCCGCGCTATGATGAAATCATTGATGAAATGCGCGACGTGGCGAGGGGGAATCTTATTTTCGGGCTGCATGTACACATTGGCATTGAAGACAGGAATGAGGGCATTCAGATTATGAATGCGGTGCGCTACTTCCTGCCCCACATCCATGCATTGTCGACCAACTCCCCTTTCTGGTGCGGACGAAATACAGGGTTTAAGTCGTACCGCTCCAAAGTTTTTGACAAATTTCCGCGCACGGGCATTCCTGATTATTTTACCAGCGCAGCCGAGTACGATGAGTACGTGAAGCTCCTGATCAAAACCAAGTGCATTGACAATGGAAAGAAGATCTGGTGGGACATCCGGGTCCACCCGTTTTTCAATACCATCGAGTTCCGCATGTGCGATGTACCAATGCGCACCGACGAAACCATATGCCTTGCCGCGATTATGCAGGCATTGGTGGTGAAAATCCACAAATTACACCGCATGAACCTGAATTTCAGGATCTATGACCGCATGCTGATCAATGAAAACAAATGGCGGGCGGCCCGCTACGGCATTCACGGCAAGCTGATCGACTTTGGAAAGCAGGAAGAAGTAGAGTACCGGCTGCTGGTGGCTGAGCTGCTGGAATTCATCGACGATGTGGTGGACGAACTGGGCAGTCGCAACGAGATCAACTACATTCATCAGATCATGGAAATGGGTACCGGCGCCGACCGGCAGCTGGCGGTTTTTGAACAAACCAACAGTCTGAATGCCGTGGTGGACTATATCGTTGCTGAAACCAGGGTCGGGCTCAGCTAGCAGGCAGGTTTTTGTGATACCAGCCGAACTATCGCGAAGACCATGCATGTTAACTTATTTACCAAAATGAATTTTTAAGAAATAGTCCGGAAAACATACCGGCTGATACGAATGGCAGAAGAACAAAAACATTTCCGGATCGCGATCCTGGATATGTACAGCGGAGTTGAAAATGAAGGAATGCGCTGCATCAAAAAGATCATTGCAGCGTTCGGGGAGCAGGAAAAGGCTTCGGTGAGTTATACTGTCTTTGACGTACGCCAGCAACTGGACATACCCGGAATGGACTTTGACGCTTATATTTCAACAGGCGGGCCCGGTAATCCTTCGCCGGTGGGTGAGCCGTGGGAAAAGCGCTTTTTCAAGTTCCTGGATCAGGTACTAACTTATAATACCAACCGCCACAATCGTGTTAAAAAGCACCTTTTCCTGATTTGCCACTCTTTTCAGATGGCCTGCATTCACTGGCAGTTGGCGGCTGTGAGCAAAAGGCGGAAAACCTCTTTCGGAACGTTTCCGGTCCATCCGACATCGGCAGGCCGCAAGGATGCAGCACTGGCCGGGCTTGATGACCCTTTCTGGATTGTCGACTCACGCGATTTCCAGGTTACACAGCCCAACAAGGCCGCATTTGATGATTTTGGTGCAAAATTGCTTTGTCTTGAAAAAATACGTCCCCACGTACCACTGGAACGTGCGATTATGGCAATCCGGTTTTCAAATGAGATTGTAGGTACGCAGTTCCACCCAGAGGCCGATGCTGAGGGTATGCTCCGGTACTTTTTGCGGGAGGATAAAAAACAGGCGATTACCACGAATTACGGCGAAGCCAAGTACAACGATATGATCCGCCACCTGAACGATCCCGACAAGATCATGCTGACAGAGGCGACCATCCTCCCCGCATTCCTGCGTCATGCATATCATAAAAGGTTTGGCAATGTAGCCGCGGCGGATATGGTGAAAGCTTGATATATTACCGCTACCGGATCATCAAAAAACGGGCACATTATGCACAAGGAAGCGAGGCAGGCATTCAATGAATCTTTTACAGATGCCAGATACAAGGCTTTTACCGGTGGTATGGACGCTGACTTTCCAGGTCAGCTTGATTTCAGGGTGGCTGAGACGCCGGTGTTCATTCCTGCGGGGCTAAAAGAAAAAATGCTGGATGCCTCAGACGGCATTATCGATGCAATACTTTCGCCTGATTTCAGGGAGAAAACCGACCGTGCAGTGCCCAAAGACCAATATGTTCCTGGCGAAAGCGCACATACCTCGTTTCTGGCAATCGACTTCGCGATCTGCAGGGATGCAAATGGCGAGCTTGTTCCTCAGCTTATTGAGTTGCAGGGATTTCCGTCCCTTTTTGGCTACCAGGCATACCTGGCCGAATCTTTCAAAAAACATTTTCCGATCCCGGCAGACTTCAACTATGCTTTCGGGCTGAGCTATGAATCTTATATTGAAAAACTGAAAACACTAATCCTCGGAAACGAAGATCCTGAGCAGGTTATACTGCTGGATATTTTTCCTGAAAAGCAGAAAACACGTATTGATTTCGTGGTTACCGAGCAGATGCTGGGCATTAAAGCCGTTTGCTATACCCGCCTGCAACGTGACGGCAGGAAGCTTTACTATGAGAAAAACGGGCGCAGGGTTCAGGTAAAAAGGATTTACAACAGACTGATCTTTGACGAACTTCAGTGCTATCCGGACCTGGAAACCAGCTACCGGTTTACTGATGAGGTAGACGTAACCTGGGTCGGACATCCAAACTGGTTTTTCAGGATCAGTAAGTTCAGTATGCCGTTTTTAAAAGGCAGCTACATTCCTGACACACGATTCGTCAGTGACTATGAGGGAAATTACCCTGCCGATCTTGAAAATTATGTATTAAAACCTCTCTTTTCATTTGCAGGAAGCGGGGTACAGTTGCACGTTGACGCCGCCATGCTGGCTGCCCTGTCCGATCCGGAAAACTATATTCTGCAAAGAAAAGTCACCTATGAACCTGTGATTCAGGCGCCTGACGGACTGGTTAAATGCGAGATCCGGCTGATGTATGGGTGGCCTGATCAGGCAGAAAGACCTGAGCTCATGATGGGTCTCAGCCGTCTCAGCCGGGGCGAGATGATCGGTGTACGATTTAACAAAGACTTTACCTGGGTGGGAGGCAGTGCATGCTTCTTCGAACCCTGATCACCATAGAATACTTTTGTTAATACAAAAAGTATTTACAGTACCTGATTCAATATGCATATTTCTCATCGCCAGCACTTCTTTGATCACGTTGCTCAAACATCCGACTACCCTCTTGCCCTCGAAATCGATAGCGCCGAGGGGGTGTACATGTACGGAGCCGACGGCAAACGGTATCTGGATCTGATCTCGGGCATTGCAGTCAGCAATGTTGGTCACCGGCATCCGGCTGTGGTAAGTGCAATTAAAGACCAGGTCGACAGGCACATGCATTTGCTGGTGTACGGTGAATTTGTGCAGAGTACACAGGTCAAGCTGGCTGCTGCACTGACCGGCACGCTGGACCTGCCAACTACGGATGCTTCCCCTTTCGGGCTGATCGACAATGTATATTTTACCAATTCCGGGACCGAGGCTACCGAGGGAGCGATGAAGCTTGCCAAGCGGTTTACCGGCCGGAGTGAATTTATTTCCTGCTTTAATGCCTATCATGGTGCTACCCAGGGAGCGCTCAGCTTGTCGGGAGCGGAGTTTTTCAAGAATAATTTTCGTCCGCTGCTGCCCGGGATCACGCATATTCGTCATGGGTATTTACCTGATATAGAAAAGATTACTAAGAAAACCGCAGCAGTGGTGATTGAGATCATCGGCGGAGAATCAGGCGTGCGCATACCCGCTGACGATTACTTCCCGGCCCTGCGCCGGCGCTGTACCGAAACAGGTGCATTGCTCGTAGTGGACGAGATACAAACAGGCTATGGACGTACCGGGACTTTCTGGGCGTTTGAGCAGGCGGGCATTTATCCCGACATTTTGCTGAGTGCCAAGGGAATGGGCGGCGGAATGCCAATTGGCGCATTTATGGCATCGCAAAAAGTCATGAGCGTGCTTAAAAACAATCCCATACTCGGGCATATAACGACTTTCGGGGGACATCCGGTAAGCTGTGCAGCATCGCTGGCGGCTCTGAAAGTGACCGTCAGCGAGCAGCTTGCCCAGTCTGCAATATCCAAAGGTGCACTTTTCAAGCATCTGCTCCGGCATGATAAGATCAGTGAAGTACGGGGAAGAGGTCTTATGCTGGCGGCTGAAATGGAGTCTTTTGACATACTGAAAAAAACAATCGACCGATGCATTCAAAAAGGTGTCGTCACGGACTGGTTTTTGTTTTGTGACAATGCTATGCGCATCGCGCCGCCCCTTACCATAACTGACGAGCAGATTAAAGAGAGTTGTGCTATTATTCTTGAAGTCCTGAACGAGCCGGAAATATGAATTTTACAATTGAAAATGACGAATTAAGCATTGCTGTGCAGCAAACCGGAGCTGAGCTCCGCAGCATCCGGTCGGTGAAGACCGGCAAGGAGTTCATGTGGAATGCGGATCCGGCTGTGTGGGCAAGTTCCGCGCCGGTACTTTTTCCCGTGATCGGAGCCATCAAGAATGGTTTTGTAAAATATAAGGGGAATGAATATGCAGTACCCCGCCATGGAATTGTACGCAACAATGCAAAGGTTTCCCTCCTGGCCCAGATTGCTGATAGCCTGACCTTTGGCTTACAGGCTGATGGTGATACGCTTAAAATTTATCCTTTTCAGTTTGAATTCAGGATTACCTACCGGCTCGATGGCTCCCGGATCATTGTTGAGCATGAAATCAAAAATCACGGAGATGAAGAAATGCTGTTCTCACTTGGCGGGCATCCTGCATTCAGGTGTCCGATGAATGAGGGTGAAGTATATGAAGACTACTACCTCGAATTTGAAAGAGAGGAAAATGAATCAACCTGGCTGCTTGAAGACAATGGATTGGTAAGCAGCCGTACCCGTCCGGTTTTGGAGCATACTAATATTCTGCCCCTGCATGCTCATTTGTTTGACAATGATGCATTGATTTTTAAAAACCTGAAATCGAGGAAGGTGACGCTGAAAAGCACAAAGTCTGGTCAGACAGTATCCCTGTATTATGACGAGTTTCCCTACTTGGGTATATGGGCCAAGCCAGGTGGACACTTTGTTTGCATAGAACCCTGGCTGGGCATTGCCGATAGCGCAGATTCCGACCAGCAGTTCGAGCAAAAAGAAGGTATTCTGAAGCTGGCCGCAGGACAGACCTTCAAAGCCAGCTTCACGATAGAAATTCACGGGTAACAAACCTCACAGCTCGACGGCAAGAAGTTCCGTTCCGAGCTTGTGCAATGCATTTTCGATCTTCTTTGCCTGAGCGGGCCTGGGTTTCTTCAGGCCTGAGGCATAGTGATTCAGCTGTTTTTCATTGATGCCGGTTAATCTTGCAATACCTGTCTGGCTGAAAATTCCTTTGTAGTATTGCAGGAAGCTTTCCACATCAAACTTCCAGATTATCTGGTACTCTCCCTTTAATGCGGCAGGTATATTCTTATCATCAAATGTCTGAAGGAGTTCAATGGTTTCCAGTACAGATTGTTTAACCTCCTCCACGGTCGCACCTGCACCATTGATCTTCTCAACATTCTCTGCATAAGCTCCGTAATGATCCTCGCTACGTCCGATGATGATCCTGATCTTTTTCATAAATTATCAAGTTGATTCAATCCCATTTCTTTTGCTATCCGCTTACGCAGAGGCTCGTACATTTCCTTAGCTCCATGAAATGGTACGATATAGCTTATACCATTTTTCTGGTACATGTAGTGACTGCCCCGCGTTCGGATGTGTACCCAACCATTGCGCCGTATGATACGGTGAAACTCTGAATATTTCATTTTAGTGTGAGTAAGTGTTGCTTCAAAGGTATACAATGATCTACCTTTTTTGCAATACTACCCATAAAAATACCCCCAAGAAGTAGCTGACTTCCTGGGGGCAGTGCATTTTCTGCGCTTTTCCTCTAACTAGGTAAAGGATCTATTTATACGGTTGCTGTTACCTGTGCGTTCAGCTTGTCTTCCAGAACGGTTTTAGGTACAACGCCCACTACTTTATCAACCAGCTGACCGCCTTTGAAGATCATCAGCGTAGGAATGCTGCGGATACCAAATTTTGCAGGAACAGAAGAATTCATATCAACGTCCATTTTACCGATCACGGCTTTGCCTTCATATTCGCCGGCCAGCTGCTCTACAACAGGTCCGATCATTTTACAAGGCCCACACCATTCAGCCCAAAAATCCACCAATACCGGCTTCTCTCCC
Source organism: Dyadobacter sandarakinus (assembly GCF_016894445.1). Lineage (NCBI taxonomy): Bacteria > Pseudomonadati > Bacteroidota > Cytophagia > Cytophagales > Spirosomataceae > Dyadobacter > Dyadobacter sandarakinus. The sequence continues at coordinate 773,702 of NZ_CP056775.1, read as the reverse complement.
TGGATCAATTCTTCGAATGTGCTATCGGTAATTTCAAGTGCTTTTCCCATGTTAAAAATTGTCTAAAATGATTATTAATAAGCTGACTCAATAAGGAATTCTGTACCGTAAAAGTTCCGCATTTATCAGCGCAGATCAATTCAAAGAAAATTTCACGCCGTGAAAACCCGTGAGTACTTTGAACAGCTCGTTGGTAGGCGCCACGCGGTATCCGCGCGACTGCATTTCCACTTCCAGGTGAGTCTCGGGATCGGTCACGGTCATGTTGACAATGCATGCACCGGGATGGCAGCTGAATGTCTCATTGAGGACATGGATAAACTGAGCATCAATCTGATCCAGGGCCAGGTTGATCTTGATTTTACGGCATAACTTTTCCCTGATTTCAGGTAAAAGCTGTATTTGCGAAATCTTAAACTCAAACTGATCCTCCTGCTTCCACCGGTTCTGCACTTTTCCCTTGATGTACAAAAACTGCCCTACCTGCAGGTAGTTTTTAAACCGGATGTAATCTTCTCCGCCCAGCAGCATTTCCAGCGAACCCTGGTAGTCTTCTACCTTGAAGATCATGAAGTTGCTTCCATTGCGCGACATGCGTTCCTGGGCACTGGTCACAATACCCGCCACCGTAATGTCTTTGCCAAAATACCTGGGCATTCGCTCACCGTCGGGCACTTCCATGACTTTGCCAAGGGTACAGTTACAAAAATTATCAAGCTCGATGCGGAAAGTATCCAGCGGGTGTCCTGAAATGTAAAATCCTACCACTTCCTGCTCATAGCGGAGCTTAGCCAGGTCGTCCCAGGGCTGGATATCGGCTGCCCGGGGTTTCGCTAGCGTAGAGCCGCCATCCAGCATGCCAAAAAGGGATGCCTGTGCAGAAGATTTCTCTGCGTGATGGTTGTTGGCATATTTGATCAGCTTCTCGATCAATGTATTGCTTTCCCCGGGTTCTGAGGCGAAGTACTGTGCCCGGTGAAAGTCAGGGAAGCAATCGAAGCTTCCTGCATAGGCCAGACTTTCGATCGTCTTTTTATTGACAGTCCTCAAATTGACCCGGGTCATAAAATCGTAAATATCCTTGAATGCCCCGCCGGAGTTACGTTCTTCAATGATGGCTTCCACAGCCGCATCGCCGCTTCCTTTCACACCCGCAAGTCCAAAACGCACCTCTCCTTTTTTGTTGACGCTGAACTGGCGGTCAGACTCATTGATATCAGGACCAAGTACCGGCAGTCCGAGGTTTTTACACTCCTCCATGAAGAAGGTGATCTTTTCAATGTTTCCCAGCGAGCTCGTCAGTACTGCCGCCATATATTCGGCAGGATAATGTGCTTTCAGGTAGGCAGTCTGATAAGCCACGAAAGCATAGCACGTGGAGTGGGATTTGTTGAATGCATAGGAGGCAAATGCTTCCCAGTCGGTCCATATCTTTTCAAGCTTTTTGGCATCCAGCCCACGCTCGGTACCGCCTTTCATGAAGTCGCCTTTCAGCTTGTTCAGGGTTTCGATTTGCTTCTTACCCATCGCTTTACGCAGGGTATCCGCCTGACCTTTGGTAAAGCCAGCCAGTTTCTGGGATAAAAGCATCACCTGCTCCTGGTAAACTGTAATACCATAAGTATCAGCCAGGTACTCTTCCAGCTCGGGCAGGTCGTAGGTAACTTCCTCATGCCCGTTTTTCCGGCGGATAAAGTTCGGGATGTATGCGATCGGACCAGGCCGGTACAATGCATTCATGGCGATAAGGTGCTCAAATCGATCCGGAATGAGGTCGCGCATGTACTTCTTCATTCCGTCGGATTCGAACTGAAATATCGCATTGGTATCGCCCCGCTGAAATAATTCAAACACCTTCGGATCATCCAGCGGAATGTCGTCTATCACGATTTCGTGCCCATGATTTTGCTTGATCATGCGCAGGGCTTCTTTAATGATCGTAAGGTTTCGCAGGCCTAGAAAGTCCATTTTGATGACGCCGGCATCCTCAATGATTTTACCCTGGTATTGGGTAATCAGGAAGTCGGAATCCTTTGACGTGCTGACCGGAATGATTTCGGTCAGGTCACTGGGTGCAATGATAATGCCCGCTGCGTGAATACCGGTATTCCTGACTGTACCTTCCAGTCTTCTCGCCTCTTGTAAGACGCTCGCCTGCAGATCATTGCCCATGGCAATCGCGCGCATCTTCTTCACATTATCGAGCTCATCCGGTGCAATGCCTTCCTTTTTTGTGAGGCTGCCTTCCCCTTCCAGCGGCGCTGTGAAGATCCGGTTGAGGGTCATGTTGTAAGTAGGCTTGTCAGGCACGAGCTTGGCAAGTGCATTGGCATCCACCAGCGGAAGATCCATTACCCTTGCCACGTCCTTGATCGCGGATTTGGCAGCCATCGTACCATAGGTCACAATTTGTGCAACCTGATTGTAGCCATACTTTTTAACTACATAATCAATCACTTTCTGGCGTCCTTCGTCATCAAAGTCTGTATCAATATCAGGCAGTGAAATCCGGTCAGGATTAAGGAAACGCTCAAAAAGCAGGTCGTACTTGATCGGATCGATATTCGTGATCCCGGTGCAGTAAGCCACTACCGATCCGGCTGCCGATCCACGCCCCGGACCGATAAATACGCCCATTTTACGCCCGGCATCTATAAAGTCGGCAACAATAAGGAAGTATCCCGGGAAGCCCATGTTCCTGATCGTCTGCAGCTCAAAATTAAGACGCTCCTCAATTTCCGGGGTAATCGTTTCGTACTTCTGCCTGGCGCCCTCAAAAGTAAGATGGCGCAGGTACTCCCACTGGTTCAGTACGTCGGCGGTGAGCTCTTTTTTACCCACCATTTCCGACAGAGTATGGGTCTTAAATTCGTCGGGGATCGGAAAGTTGGGCAGCAGGATATCCTTCCGCAAGTCCAGTGTCTTGATCTTTCCGACTATTTCATTCGTATTATCCAGCGACTCCGGCAGGTCATTGAACAGGGAGAGCATTTCGCTCGTTTTTTTAAAATAAAACTGATCATTGTAAAAGGCGAACCTCGAACCTTTCGGGATTCCCTTCTCATCATCAAAGTCCTTGGCCGAGGGTGTACTCTGTTTGTCGCCGGTGTTGATGCAAAGCAAAATATCATGCGCATTCCAGTCATCCCGGTCTACATAGTGGGAATCATTCGAGCAGATAATTTTGACATTATATTTGCGCGCAAACCTTACAAGTACCTCATTTACAATGTACTGATCACGTATTTCGTGACGCTGCAGCTCAACGTAAAAGTCTTCCCCGAAAAGGTCCAGCCACCATTTAAACTCGCGCTCGGCGGCTTCCTCACCTTGTCTTAATATGGTTTTGGGAATAATAGCCCCGATGCAGCAGGTAGTCGCAATCAACCCCTGATGGTATTTCAGGATTACGCTTTTATCAATGCGGGGATACTTACCGTACATGCCCTCAATGAAGCCGAGCGAGCACATTTTCACCAGATTTTTGTAGCCGATTTCGTCTTTGGCCAGCAGCAGCTGATGGTGACGCACATCCTTTTTTTCTTTTGTAAACTGCTGCACAGTCCGGTCTTCCACGACATAAAACTCGCAACCGACAATGGGCTTGATCCCCTGCTTGTTACCTTCTGCTACAAACTCAAAAACACCGAACATATTACCATGATCGGTGATGGCCACAGCGGGCATATTGTCCTCTTTGGCTTTTTTGAAAAGCTTTTTAATATCGGCGGCACCATCAAGCAGCGAAAACTGCGTGTGGCAGTGCAGGTGTGAGAATTGCATACGTAAGTTGGTATTGAAAAATCAGGAATCGGCGAAGTCAGCGAGGATTACTGCTCGGCAGGCTGCTCATATAGTACATAATTCATATAATCGGCAAAAGGTTTGAGCAGTTCGATATGCTTCACAACCATTTTCCCGAAGTCGCTGGAAGTCACCTCTTTGTCTGAGTACTGGTGCATAAAAAAAAGCTGCTTCCGTTTTAGCAGGTCTATTTCCGGATGATCCTTGGCATAACCTTTCGGCGTTGTTTTCAGCAGTTCTCCATGTATTTCAGGAAAGTGTTTGTGAAATTCCTTATCGCCGATAATGCTTTTCAGTTCGCCGGCATTGTAATCAATTTCCTGACGAAACCTGGCAAGCTGTTCCGGCGTAGTCTCCCACATGCCGCCGCCGATGAATGTCTGGTTGCCCGGCTGCACCTGAAGGTAGTAGTCGATCTTACCCGAACTCTTGCCTCCCGGACCAATTCCTGCCGCCAGGTTTTTCTTGTAGGGATCTTTGTTTTTGGAAAAACGGACATCCCGGTAAATACGCAGCATACAATCCTTCACTTCCAGACTACCCAGGTCCTGAAACTTGCCGACCTCTTTGATAAGATAAGCCACAAGCTGTTCCATATCTGACTTGGCAACCTCATAGCGCTTCTTATTTTCCTGAAACCAATCCCTGTTGTTGTTTTCTGCTAATTCGCTGAGAAAGTGAAGTGTCTGCTGATTCATGTACTTTTGACAAAGGTATAAATATCAAATTTACTACGTTTTCTGGTTCAATTTAACGAATTTTGGGGATAAGAGCTGGAACAAATCCTGGGAACTGTAACGGAAAATTGGTCATGAGAGTGCAATATCTGTCAAATGAAAAAGGAAAGAAAACCGCGGCTGTTGTTCCTATAAAAGAGTGGGAAGCCATTCAGGAAGAACTTAAAACAAGGCATCCTGATTTCTGGAACGAACTTCCCGATTTTGTGCGGCGCAGCATTGAGGCCGGGCAAGAACAGGCTGCATCAGGTGAGACTAAATCTCATACAGAGGTGATGGAGACTTATAAAAAGTATCTATGACGTTCGAGATACGATGGACCTCTGAGGCCGAAACCAGTTTTCGTGAGATTGTAGCGTATCTGGAAGCCGAGTGGACCGAGAAAGAAGCTCGGAAGTTTATCAGGCGAGCCCGCACATTATTCAGTCAAATAGCCAAATTCCCATTCATGTGTGAAGCCTCAAACACCAATAAAAAGGTCAGAAGAGGTTTTGTTACAAAACAATGCTCTCTGTTTTATGAGATAAATGACGATGTAATTGTCCTGCTTTACTTCTGGGACAATCGAGCAAATCCCGATCAAAGAGCACATTAAGAGCGAACGTATTACAATGGCCAGAGTCCTTACAGGCATACAAAGCAGCGGCAGGCCCCATTTGGGTAACATCCTCGGAGCAATCATCCCTGCCATCGAATTATCCAGAAATCCACAAAATGAGTCCTTCTTCTTCATCGCAGACCTGCATTCGCTTACTACCCTGAAAGACGGGGCCGAGCGGCAGAACTTCGTGCAGGCCATTGCTGCAACGTGGCTGGCATTCGGGTTTGATTATGAACAAAATACCTTCTGGCGCCAGTCACGCATTCAGGAGCATACCGAGCTGGCGTGGTACCTCAACTGCTTTACACCTTTCCCGATGCTCGCCAATGCGACTTCATTCAAGGAAAAATCCGAAAAACTCTCGGACGTGAATGCAGGACTGTTTACCTACCCGGTGCTGCAGGCAGCTGACATTCTCCTGTACAATGCGCATATTATTCCTGTAGGCAAAGACCAGAAACAGCACCTGGAAATGACCAAGGACATTGGTTCGCGATTCAATCAGCTGGCGGGAAGTGACCTCTTTGTATTGCCCGAACCACAGATTGACGATCGCATCATGACCATTCCCGGCATCGACGGGCAGAAAATGAGCAAGTCCTATCATAATTATATTGATATTTTTCAGCCTGAAAACGAACTTAAAAAAATCACTAAAAAGATTGTTTCAGACTCTACCCCGCTCGACGAACCCAAAGATCCTGACAGTGACATTACATTCAAACTGTTCAGTTTGCTGGCATCGGAAAGTGATGTGGCAACCATGCGCGAAAATTACCTGAAAGGGGGCTATGGATATGGTCATGCCAAGCAGGCATTGTTTGAATGCATGCTGGAAAAGTTTGCCGAGCCCCGGCGCATTTTCAACTACTATATGGAAAATACCGCGGAACTCGAGCACATCCTTACCCAGGGTGAAATTAAGGCCAGAGCCATCGCGCAGCAAACCATCAGTAAAGTAAGGCAGGTCCTCGGGTTCGGTTCATGACAGGCCTGGTGGAAGATATTATCCGTGGCGACCAGGACCTTTTCCTGTGGCTCAATGGTCAGCATACACCCTGGGTCGACAGTCTGATGTACTGGATCACCTTCAAGTACACCTGGATTCCGCTCTACCTGCTCCTGATTACCATTACTTTCATGAAGGAAAACAGGCGGGGCTTCGGAATTATGCTGACGGTACTCGCGGCCGTCATTATCGCCGATCAGATTACTTCGGGTTTTATGAAGCCGTATTTTATTCGCTTCCGGCCCTGCCACGATCCGGCACTCCGAAGCATGGTACACACTGTGGCCGGTTGCGGTGGACTTTATGGCTTTGCCTCATCCCATGCTTCCACCAGTTTTGCAGTGGCTTCGTCGTGGTTTTTCCTCCTGCGGAAGAGGGTGCCTTACCTTTGGCTGTTGTTCGTCTGGGCTGGATTTTATTCCTACAGCCGTATTTATGTAGGTGTACATTATCCGGCCGATGTGCTGATCGGGGCACTCATCGGCATGCTGGCAGGCGGGTGCTGTTCTGCCCTATACGCTACTTTTTTATCGAAGTACACGCGTAATTGATTGAGTTTAGTTAATTTTGCGCAAATTTTAAGTTGGCCATGGGCTCATTTAACACAGTAAAAATATTTTCGGGAAGTCAGTCCGAGTATTTGGCCAAAGATATTGCCAGGTATTATGGTAAGGAATTAGGTGGGTATAATCTTCGTAAATTCAGCGACGGAGAGCTTTCTCCCAGCTTCGAGGAATCCATTCGCGGCTGTGATGTGTTCATCATCCAGTCTACGTTCCCGCCTGCCGACAACCTGCTTGAGCTGCTGCTCATGGTTGATGCAGCCCGCCGCGCTTCGGCCCATTATGTGACTGTGGTCATTCCGTACTTCGGATATGCCCGTCAGGACAGAAAGGATAAGCCGAGGGTTGCTATTGCGGCCAAAGTCATTGCCAACCTGCTGACCTCCGTCGGTGTGGACAGGCTGATGACGATTGATCTCCATGCCGGCCAGATCCAGGGTTTTTTCGACTTTCCGGTGGATCACCTGGAAGGCGCATCCATTTTTGTCCCCTATGTAAAATCGCTGGGCCTGAAAAATCTGCTTGTTGCCTCTCCGGATGTGGGTGGTGCTGCAAGGGCGCGCAACTTTGCCAAGTTTCTGAACGTGGATATGATCCTTTGTGACAAACACCGGAAACGTGCCAATGAAATCGCCAGCATGCAGGTAATCGGTGATGTGGAAGGCATGGACGTTGTGCTTGTGGATGACCTGATTGACACCGGTGGAACCCTTTGCAAGGCTGCCGAGTTAATTATGGAAAAAGGAGCTTCATCCGTGCGTGCCATCAGTACACATGCTATCATGTCGGGCAAGGCACATGAAAATATTGCAAACTCGGTTCTCGAGGAACTGATCGTCACAGACACGATTCCCTTGAAGCAACAGAATGCAAAAATACGCGTGTTGTCGGTAGCGGAGATTTTCGCCAAGGCAATCGGACGTATCCGCGATCATGAATCTATTAGTTCATTGTTTATAAATTATCAGTAAATTTCAATTCTATTTAACTTTCTTATTTTAATATTCTTATGAAAAAGCATGAGATTGTAGGGTTTAAAAGAGCGAATCTCGGCAAGTCGGAAGCTCAGGAGCTGCGTGCTCAGGGTTATGTTCCGTCTGTGCTGTACGGAGGTAGTGAACAAGTGCATTTCTATGCACCGGCCATGTTGTTCCGTGAATTGCTTTTCACACCGGATATTTATAATGTAACTTTGAATATCGAGGGTACACTGTATAATGCTATCTTGCAGGACAAACAGTATCACCCGGTTAACGACGCATTAATCCACGCTGACTTTCTTGAAATTCAGGATGGCCGCGAAATAAAGGTGGAAGTACCTGTCAGACTGACCGGAACCTCAACCGGCGTTATGAAAGGTGGTAAAATGAATCAAAAATTGCGTAAATTGCGCGTTCAGGGATATGCTCAGAACATTCCCGACTATATTGATGTAGATATAACCGACCTTGATCTTGGAAAATCTGTCAAGGTGGGAGCTATTCAGGCTGAAAATTTTGTTATATTGACAGCCCCTAGCAACCCGGTTGCTTCTGTTGAGATCCCACGTGCACTTCGTGGTACAGTGGGTAAATAAGTATTTTATTTTTCATGGCTAATAGATGCAAACGTGCCGACCATTGGTCGGCATTTTTGTTTAACCCCATTTAACTTTCAAAAAAGGTTTATGACTGGCGCAGAAAGGAGTTCAGCCAGTTTGCAATCTGGTCAACCAGCACTTCATTAATGCGCACGTAACTTTCGTGTGTCCAGCCGGCAATATGCGGCGTCAAAACAACCCGGTCGGAGCTGCGGAGGTAATCGAATGCATCCTGCTGGGCCGGACTCAGCTTTGTGATTTTTTCATTTTCAAGCACATCAAGACATGCGCCCAGCAGCTTACCCGATTTAAGCCCATTTACAACTGCTTCCAAGCTCACGATCTCTCCCCTCGACTGGTTTAAAAGATAAAAAGGCTTCTGAACAGCGGCAATGAACGCATCATCGATCAGGTAGCGCGTCTCATCCGTCAGCGGAATATGCAGGCTGAGCACATCGGCCTTTTGCATAATCTCCTCCATCGTACAGGCTGACGCAAAAGCATCCCCATAGTGATCGCGGTACTTGTCGTAAGCCAGAACGGTGCACCCGAAACCGCTGAGCCTGCGGGCTGTGGCACTGCCGTTATTTCCATAGCCGATAATACCAACCGTTTTGTTCATCACTTCCACACCGCGGTTACCTTCGCGATCCCAAATACCGCTGCGTACTTCCCGGTCGGCTTTTATGATGTTGTTAAAAAGGGTCAGCAACATGCCCACGGTATGCTCAGCGACCGCATCGCGGTTGCCCGCACCGGCATGAAAAACCGCTATGTTGCTGGCTGCCGCAAAATCCAGGTCAATCAGGTCCAGGCCCGCCCCTGCCCGGGCGATAAAGCGCAGCCGGTCTGCCTGCATGAGCATTTCCTTATCCAGGAAAGTTTTACTTCTGATGATCAGTCCGTCATAGGCGGGCAACGCAGCCCGGATATCATCCCGCCGGTATTGTGGCTGATAGTCGAATGCCCAGCCTTTTGCATGCAGCATGTCAAAAAGAGAAGAATGCATGGTGTCTGCAATGAGGATTTTCATGGTAGCACAGGAATTTTTGTAACTTGCCGGACAAACGTTGCGCAAAAGTAATATAGTTTCAGAACGCACAACAGCCATCCTTGCATTTTACCCAATGAGCGATCAACCCATCGATAAACCCATCATAGGCATTACAATCGGCGATTATAACGGGATTGGCCCGGAGGTAATCCTTAAAGCCTTAGAAGGAAATCAGTTATCAAAAATATGTACTCCCATCATTTACGGTTCACTGAAAGTGCTTAACCAGTACCGTAATATGCTGGATATGAAAGAGTGGAACCTGCACGGCATACAGCGTGCCGACCAGGCCAATCTGAAGCTGACCAACGTCATTACCTGCTGGCAAGACCAGCAAACGGAGGTTGCACCCGGAAAAGTCACGCCGGAAGCGGGCCAGGGCTCCTATGCATCACTGAAACGCGCAGTGGAAGACCTGAAAGAGGGAAAAATACATGCGATGGTGACAGGACCGATTAATAAGGACAACATTCAGAATGATAATTTCAAATTTCCCGGACATACCGAGTTTCTCGCGGAAGCATTTGAAAAGCAGGATGCATTGATGTTTATGGTGGCAGGCGACCTTCGCGTGGGCGTGCTGACAGGGCACATTCCTCTCCTAAAAGTAGCATCCCAGGTGACCGCCGAAAAGCTTTCCGCCAAGCTCGACCAGATCATTCAGTCACTGAAAGGCGACTTCGGGATCAAAAAGCCGAAAGTTGCCGTACTGGGCCTGAATCCGCATGCCGGTGAAAATGGCTTGCTCGGCAATGAGGAGATCGAGGTTATACAGCCGGTGATTAAGGCTTATAAAGAAAAAGGTCACCTGGTGGTAGGCCCGTTTCCGGCAGACGGTTTTTTTGCAGCAGGCACCTACAAGCAGTACGATGCAGTACTGGCCATGTACCACGACCAGGGATTGATCCCGTTCAAAACGCTTGCTTTCAATGAAGGTGTGAACTTTACGGCAGGATTGCCGGCCGTGCGTACGTCGCCTGATCATGGTACTGCGTATAATATAGCAGGTAAAAATCAGGCCGAGCCGGGTTCCATTTTGCAGGCGATCTACCTGGCTTGTGACGTATCAAAGCTGCGGATCTTTAATCAGAGCATTGAAAAGAATGCGCTTATCTCAAAACCACAACAATCTGAAAGTCAGCATCCTGCAAAGGCGGGAGGTAAGCAGCGTTTTGCATAGCTGCCACAACACTGGTCTTTTGATCCATATTTAACAAAAAAACAAAGATGCTCAGATCTATGACCGGATACGGTGTATCCAACATCGAATCCGATTCAATAAATGTTACTGTCGAGATCAAAACACTGAACTCCAAATTCCTTGACATCTACTGCCGGATCCCCAGGAACTATTCAGAACGTGAAATCGAGATCAGAAACCTGATTACCCAGGCACTCGAACGCGGAAAAGTAGAATTTACCCTGACCGTACAGCCCGTAGGCAAGGCGGTGGCTTCTACGTCCGTTAACCGCGCACTGGTGCAGACTTATTTCAGCGACCTTTCGGCCACAGCGGCTGAGCTGGGCTTTGAGCCTGACCTTACCGAGCTGATGCGCATAGCCTTGCAAATGCCCAATTCGTACAATAATGAAACCATTGAGGAGCACGGGAAGGATAATGACTGGACGCAGATCAGGGTTGCCGTCATGGATGCATTGCGTAAATGTTCCGTTTTCAGGGAACAGGAAGGTAAGATGACGGAGGATAAGCTTATGCAGTATATCCACACGATACAATCCCTGCTGGACCAGGTTAAGGAGCAGGATGTACTCCGGATACCGGCAGTTCGGGAACGTTTGGAAAAACAAATGCGCGAACTGCTGTCCGATGACAATTTTGATGCAAACCGTTTTGAGCAGGAACTGATCTATTACATTGAAAAGTTTGACATTTCAGAAGAAAAAATACGTCTTGCCAATCACCTCTCCTATTTTACCGAAACCATTCATGCACCGGAAAGCAATGGCAAGAAGCTGAATTTTATTGCGCAGGAAATCGGCCGGGAGATCAATACCATTGGTTCAAAAGCCAATGATGCCATTATTCAGCACCTGGTGGTACAAATGAAAGATGAGCTCGAAAAAATCAAGGAGCAGACTATGAACATCATCTGATTGTATATATTTGAATAAAGACCAGCTCAGCCCCTCTACGTATACCATGGCTAATCCCTTATTGATCCGGTTCGGCTTACAATCCTGCGGCCATGGTATACGATAGGGCCAGGTATATCGCCCGTGCGCTTCTGCTGGTTGTTGTCGCGATGGCGACTTTGAAATGCAGTTCGCCCTCTGAAAAAAAATCCGGCGCATTCACTGACACGCTGGTGCTTGCAGTTCCTCAGGAAGGCTTTGCGGAAGACACCGTACTGATTAACCAGTACCACCAATTTGCCTCCTCCTACCTGTTTATGGACGCAGAAAAGGCGATGTTTTACGCCAAATTTGTGCTGCGCCTTTCTCAAAAACACCAGTGGGCCAAAGGTAAAGTATTGGCTTACAACCTGCTGAGCACGTACTATCTGCTCGATGGCAGCTATGATATACTCCGCGGATTGTCCAACGAGACCATCATGCTCTCGCGGCAGCTGCATATGCCCTTTTATACCGCACATGCCCAGCGCTTTCTGGCGGAAAGCTATGGGGAGTACCGGCAGTGGGACTCGGCCCGGGTGAACTATAACCGGGCCATAAGCACTTTCAAAGCACTCGGTGCGGACAGCTCACAGGCGATGTGTCTGGAAAACCTGGCCAACAGCTTCCGCGAAAAAAAGCTCTATGATGAGAGTATGCCCTACTACGACGAGGCATATGCCTTGTTTGATAAGATCGAGTCGGATTGGGGACGTGCTACGGTGCTGCAAAGCAAAGGGTACCTGCATGTGCTGCAAAAGCAATATGCGCCTGCCGAAAAATACTTTGACCAGTCGCTGGCGCTTTTTACCAGGATCCAAAACCGGTATGGGCAAGTCAATGTCCTGAACGATATTGCCAATAATTACTGTCTCCAAGGTCAGTTTGACAAAGGCATAGCCACTTCCACTGCCGCACTCGATTCCTCTGTCCTTTACCATTCCGTGCAGCAAACCAACTGGGCGCTGCTGTCGCTTTCCAGGGCCTATAAGGGCAAAGGAATGCACGACAAGGCGCTGGACTATATGGAAAAGGTCATTTTCAACCGGCGCATGGTGCATACAGACAATGTACAGCGTGAGTACACCATGTACCAGCTTACCTATGAAAATGAGCGCAAAGATTCCGAAATACAGGAAAAAGCCATTGAGACACAGCGCCTGCAGACATCCATTTTCGCCACAGTTTCCATTCTGGTTCTGATACTTGCCATCATTCTCTGGCTGAACAATAAAAAGCTTCGCAGGAAAAATGCCGAGATCCACGAGGCCATGATCCAGGGGCAGACCATCGAGCGTAAAAGGGTTGCGGCCGAGCTGCACGACAACCTGGGCGGAACGCTCGCGTCACTCAACTGGTACCTGTATGGCATTGACAAGTCGCTTTTACCGCCTGAGGAGCAGAAAATTTACCAGAGCGTTCATCAGATGGTTGGCGCTGCTTACCGCGAGTTACGCAGCCTTTCCCACAACCTCATGCCGCAGGAACTGGAAGAGCACGGACTTGTCATTGCGCTTGAAAGGCTTGTGAGTCAGATGAATGAGAACAAGAACATCGAGTTTGTTTTCAATTCCAGGCTGCATAACCGGGTGCAAAGCCGCATTGAAGTTGAACTTTACAGCATCATTCTTGAGTTAACTACGAACATTATCAAGCATTCAGGCTCTACGAAGGCATCCATCAGCCTTTATGAAAGCATGAAGAACATTTATGTGATTGTGAGTGACAACGGGTCCGGAGTTGTAGAACCGATGCGGCAGGGAATGGGCCTGAAAAATATCAAAAACCGCGTTTCGGGCCTGCGTGGCCGGCTCACGATCCATAGTGAAGCGCAGACAGGCATTAAAGTTGAAATTGAAATTCCAAAACCTGCGGCCTGAACCAGGCTGTTGAATCCGGCGGACCAAGCCGGGCAGTATGTACCAAAATCATGATTATGGAAGACAGGATACAGGAGTTTGTCAATGAGGTTCACACAAGTCTTTCTGCAAATTCCTTTATCAAACTCTCGCTGGGCAACTATCAGGGCACGGACGAGGGACTGAAGAATATCTACATCCGCAGGGCGGTTATTAAAAAAGAAGATAAGCTAAGCTTCACGTACCGCTACAAAACCCGGGATATTGTCCGGAACTACAATCCCGCCGAGGGAGTAGCGACTTTACAACAGCTGCTTCCTGCCGATTTCCATATTGCCACTTTGCAGACAACCCAGGGCAGCATTCAATTTGAAGTGCTGAAAAACGGGCGCATAGTTGTGAGAAAAACAGAAACCGAAGCACGTCCTGCGCCGGCACCAACCCATGATAAAGCCAAGCACCGGCTGATTACCTCCCAGGACAAGCCTTACCTGCAGGCATTGAAAATTACCGACCAACATGGAACTGTTTTCAACAATGCGCAGGATAAGTACAGGCAGATTAACCATTATGTAGATATTCTCAGTACGCTGATCCGCGATATTCCCGGCGAGGGAACGATCCGGATCGCGGATATGGGATCCGGAAAAGGCTACCTGACATTTGCATTGTATGACTACCTCACGAATGTACTTCAGCGGAATGCGGCGGTAACGGGTGTGGAGTTCAGGCAAGACCTGGTAGAGCTTTGCAATCAGATAGCCGCAGAAACGGGCTTTGAAGGACTACATTTCAGCCAGGGTACCATCGAAGGGTTTGAAACCGAAAAACTAGACATGCTTATCGCACTGCATGCCTGTGATACGGCTACGGACGATGCGATTGCCAAAGGGATTCGTGCAGAGGCAGAACTGATCGTGGTGGCACCATGCTGCCACAAGCAGATCCGCCGGGAAATGGAAAAATCAAAGGTGGAAAACGACGTGCGATTCCTGACCCGCCACGGCATCTTTCTGGAACGCCAGGCCGAGATGGTTACGGATGGTATCCGGGCGCTGATCCTGGAATACTTTGGATACCGGACGAAAGTTTTTGAATTTATATCAGATGCGCATACGCCCAAAAACGTGATGATCGTTGGTATGAAAGACCATCACCTTACTGTACCCAAGCAGGAAATCCTGGACAAAATAAAAGCGACCCGGGAATACTTTGGCATTGATTACCACCATCTTGAGAAAATAACAGGAATCTGACAGGTTGCCCGTTATCATCTTCAAAACCCCGCCACAACAACATTTTTATCACGCTACACACCCCAACATTCACCGGGAAAAGACTGCTATTCCCGGGGTGGGTGCTTATATTTGCAACTTTTGTATAACCCTGATCGCCCTATATGTGGAATAAAATAGCGACTTACATCATTCGTTTCAGGCTGATGTGGGTGGCCCTGGTGCTCGTCTCAACTGTCTTCATGGCCTATGAAGCCAGCAAAATTGAACTCTCCTATCAGTTTGCCAGGATACTCCCTTCAAACGACCCCGTGGAAAAGGAGTACCAGGATTTTAGGAAGCTCTTTGGTGAGGACGGCAGCGTTATGGTGATTGGCTGGCAGGACCCGCAAATGTTCCAGCTCGCCAAATTTCAGGATTGGTGCAAACTCTCCCAGCGCATCAGGCAGACGGAAGGCATCAAAAACGTGCTTTCCCTGGCCAATGTATACAAGGTCGTACGGAATGACAGTCTTAAGAAATTCGACTTTGCCCCCGTCATCCGGCAGATCCCGACTACCCAGCCCGAGGTAGACAGCCTTAAAAAAGAAATTGCGAACCTTCCGATTTACGAGGGTCTGGTACTTAACTCCAAGACCAATGCCACGCTGATTGTGGTCACTTTCAACGATAAAGAACTGAATTCCAAGCGCAGGCTTACCATTGTCAGCGATATAGAAGCCATGGCTGAGGAGTTCTCTGCCAAATACCACACTGACCTGCATTACTCCGGCATGCCCTACATCCGGACAGTAAATATGAAGAAGATCTCCGGTGAAATGGAGCTTTTTATGGGCCTGGCCGTGCTCGTCACGCTGTTTATCCTCTGGGCTTTTTTCAGGTCACTGCGGCTTACCCTGCTCTCCATCATCGTCGTACTGATCGGGGTGATTTTTTCGGTGGGCTTACTGCATTTGTTCGGGTACAAAATCACGGCACTCACCGGACTTATTCCGCCCCTGCTGATCGTCATAGGGGTTCCAAATTGTGTTTTTCTGATCAATAAGTACCAGGCTGAACTTAAAGCCGGGCAGTCCAAGGATGACGCCCTGCGCACCATGATCATCCAGATCGGGTTGTCCACATTCCTGGCCAATATCACTACTGCGATCGGTTTCGGTGTGTTTTACTTTACAAACAGTATCCTGCTGGTGGAATTTGGCGTAGTGGCCGCCATCAGCGTGATGATCACTTATGTACTCTGCCTGATCCTGCTGCCGATTACGCTGCATTATATGGATGAACCCAAAGCCCGCCACCTGAAACACCTTGACGGAAAATGGGCGGCTGGCTTCCTGACCAAAGTCAATTTTCTGGTGCATAACAAGCGGAGGGAAATTTACATTGCGATGGTGCTGCTCATCATTATCTCAGGTTATGGTATGACCAAGATCCAGACGATCGGATATGTGGTGGACGACCTGCCCAAAAAGGACATTGTGTATACCGACCTTCGGTTTTTCGAAAAAAACTTCAATGGGGTGCTGCCATTTGAGGTGATGATCGATACCAAACAACCGAATGGTGTTTTTGCCGACCAGGCCAGAACATTGTACAAGATCAAGGCGCTGCAAAATGAAATGGCCAAATTCCCTGAATTTTCGAAGCCAATTTCTGTCGTGGAAGCTTCACGGTTTCTGTACCAGGCCTACCGTGGAGGCGATGCGCGTTACTTTGCCCTGCCCGGCGTGCTTGAACTTAACAAGCTCACTGCCTACGTACAGGGTAATACCGGCGCGGCCAGCCAGCTGAATAATTTCCTGAACAAAGACAAGAGCGTGACCCGCGTCAGCTTTCAGATGGCTGATGTGGGATCGGAAAGGATCAAAGCATTAATGGAGCAGATCCGCCCGAAAGTGGATTCGATTTTCAGTCCGCAGCAATATAAGGTTAGCCTCACCGGGCACAGCCTTGTTTTCCTTAAAAGCAATGACTACCTGCTCAGCAACCTGTATGAAAGCCTGCTGATTGCCATCGTACTCATTGCAATTGTGGGCATGGTACTCTTCCGCTCCATTCCGATTATCCTGCTCTCCAAGCTCCCCTGCCTTATTCCGCTGGCCCTTACCGCCGGGATTATGGGTTATTTTGACATTTACTTCAAGCCCACAACGATCCTGATTTTCAGCATTACATTCGGGATTGCTTCTGATGGTACTGTCTACTTCCTGACGCGCTACCGGCAGGAGCTTTATAAAAACGGGCTTACGCCTTCGCAAGCTGTAACCCGCTCCATTTTTGGTACGGGATTAAGCATGATCTACACGGCGATCATCCTCTTCTGCGGCTTCTCGATCTTTTCGGCATCGAGCTTCGGAGGTACTGCAGCGATGGGTGTGATGGTATCCATTACGCTCCTTGTAGCCATGTGCACCAACCTGATCCTGCTGCCTGCCCTGCTGCTTTCCATTGCCAAGCGTCAGGGTAAAAACGTAAAGCCCAGCTGACATCAGCCGGGCTTTACATTCTTGTACTTAAAAAAACATTAATGGTTGTCCTGCGAAGACTCCTCGTCTTTGGCAAACGCATCATTAATCCAGTCCTCGGGCATATCATCCAGTGCTTCCTGAAGTTTCAACGCCCAGGCTTCGGCTATCCGCGCCAGATCCTTTTGCTCATACCGGTGTTCATTGATAGCGAAGCTGTTCTTTTTGTACGTTATGACATCAATCGGGAAATCAACGTCATTGTTGCTGACCCGGGTTGAGTCAAATGACAGAAAGCCCGCTTTTAACGCTTGCTTCATGGTTGAGGTAGGGTTGAGTACCCGGTTGAGTATGGCCTTTCCCTGCCCGGAGTTGCCGATGATCACATAAGGTGAACCCTCATCCAGCTCCACCCAGTTTCCTTCTGAATACAGCAGAAAAAGCTTGTGCTCCTTGTCATCTTTAAGCTGCCCGCCCACAATCGAATTAAGGTTAAACTTGAAACCCGACCGTTCCAGATTGGCACGGTCTTCCTCGGCTACGCGCTTGATCTGCTCACCGAATGCATTCACGGCCTTGTACAGCTTGTTGTAAACCACCCCTTCGGCAATTGCCTCTTCAAAGTAATGTACGGCTTTGTCACGCACCGACCGCAGTCCGCTCGTCATGATAAACAGCGAATACTGATCACTCTGCGTGACGTACATCTTTCTTTTAACCGTCGTGTTGGTACCTGCGGTAATCCGCGTGTCGGCCAGTGCGATCAGTCCTTCCTTTACTTTAATTCCTAAGCAATAAGTCATTTTCCTGAATTTAAAGGCCTTTTGGTGCTGGATAAACCTTTTTCCAAAGCATATATTCACGAGCCCTGGCGGCCAATTTACCAAAAGCCCTGTTTTTATTTTTAATAAAAGTGGTAAAAATCCGGGTTTATGCGTGTACGCTCCTGACAGGGAGGTTTACTGTTTTACCAGAAATTCCAGCATACCAGGCTGTACCTTGATCTGTATTTCGTGTGACTTCTGCATTTTGAGCAGCTCATCATCTGCATGAACATCCTTGCCTTCCCAGTAAACCGCAATGTTCTTGCCCCTGATTGTAGTGAAATGAAAGGTATCCGCCACCCCATTGATCTGGTTGAGCAAAAATGTTTCGAATTTTGAACGTTGTGAGGCTGCCACCGTAACAATTTCCAGCTCGCCGTCACCCGGATCAGCCCAGGGAGCAAGTGCCAGGTTAGGGCCGATAGAAGAAATATTCATGATTTCTACCATCACATACTTGCCCGAATGTTCAGCCCCATCCGCTACAATGCGACATTCCGAGGCTTCATAGTTCAGCAGTACATCGTACAGCATGGCTCTTGCCGCCCTGATTTTTTCCTCCGCACTGTCGCCGATTTCTTCATGGATCTTCTCCATCACCTTCATCAGCCGCGGAAATATGCCGAAGCCGAAACTTTCGAGGAAAAACAGGTCTTTATCCAACCCGTACACTTTCCCGATGTCAAATAGTTTGAGGCGGTCATGGTGCCAGCTGCGCACAATATCCCTGACGGAACCTTCCACCTGCAGAGCACCGGCAATGTTGTTGGCAGTGCCATGTGGCAGCAATGCAAGCGGAAACTGCTTGTCGAGCCGCTTCCGGTTCATCAATGCTTTGGAGACCCGGCGTACCGTACCGTCGCCCCCGGCTATGATCAGGAAATCCGTATCTTCTTCAAAGTCGTCCCACTTTTCATCCCTCACAGAAGCATACGTACAATCAAAACCTTCTTTCCCGATCAGCCTGACGAGTTCTTCTTTCGTGAAATCGTTGTCCCCGGCAGTGGGGTTATGCAAGAGCCGTACTTTTTTCATAAAAGGATTTTACAACTGCATCATAAAAAATATACCAGGCATAATTTTATTAGCTGAGGCGGAAAACAACTTTGCTTATGAAAATTCTGGTAACAAACGACGACGGAATTTACAGTCCCGGTATCGCTGCACTCGCCAAAATTGCAGCCCGCTTCGGGGAAGTTAAGATTGTGGCGCCGGATGTGGAGCAGTCATCCATGGGTCACGCCATCACAGCGTCCCGTCCGCTATCCTATAAAAAATCACCCGTCGACTTTGGAGGCATTGAGGCCTACCGGGTCAATGGTACCCCCGCTGACTGCGTGGCTTTGGGCCAGCACCTCTGGGATAAACCCGACGTAGTGTTGTCGGGCATTAATATGGGCCCTAACCTCGGTAATGCCATGTGGCACTCCGGGACGCTGGCAGCAGCCAAACAGGCCGTGTTGTTCGGGCTTAAAGGTATTGCGCTGAGCACACCTACCGACGTGGAACCCGACTTTCCGTCACTGGATCCTTTTGTTGAACAAACACTGGATCTGCTTTTCAAGAATCCGCACCTGAACCTGGTCAATGTCAACTTCCCGCATCACCCCAAAGGCGTGCGCTGGACAAGGCAGTCGGTAAGATTGTATGACAATAAGATTGTTCCGGGCCTCGACCCGATGGGGCGGAAGCATTACTGGTTTACGGTAGTGCCACTGGAACCCGCCGAGGAAGGTACCGACCGCTGGGCCATTGAGAACCAGTTCGTATCCATTACGCCGCTACGCCTTGATCTCACCAATGAGGCAGAGCTCGTGAAAGCCCAGCTTGCCTACCCGATTTCCGAGTCGGCTGGGCAGCAGACAGAGTGATTCAGACCGGTTTTAATGCTACAAATGGACATCCTGCACAGCTTGTGCAGGATTTTTTGTTACTGCCTTTATCATGGTTTTAAGGGGTAGAAAGGGAAAAACGCAGTCTTACATCCTGACAAACGCGTTGATCATTCCCTATACGCAGTATTTCTGTAATCCCGATTATGAAACAAACCACAACCGGCAGCTATCGTTGGACAATTTGTGCTTTACTATTTTTTGCTACCACAATCAATTACATCGACCGGCAGATCCTGGGATTGCTCAAACCCACACTTGAAACAGAATTCAACTGGACCGAGACCGATTACGCCAATATTGTCATGATTTTTGCCGGGTGCTATGCATTCGGATATGTGATTTTCGGGAATTTCATTGACCGGATCGGCTCCAAGCTGGGCTACGCAGTGTCGATTATCATATGGAGTGTAGCCGCAATCCTGCATGCATTTGTAACAAGTACCTTTGGATTTGGCGCGGTACGTGCCTTATTGGGATTGGGCGAGTCGGGCAACTTCCCGGCGGCCGTGAAAGCGACGGCCGAATGGTTTCCCAAGCAGGAACGCGCACTGGCAACTGGCATTTTCAACTCCGGCACGAGTATCGGGGCCGTGGCAGCGCCCATTCTTGTACCCTGGCTGCTGGGCGCATATGGCTGGCAGGAAGCGTTCCTGATTACGGGCGCACTGGGATTTATATGGCTGGTATTCTGGTGGCTTTTCTACGAAATTCCCTCCCGGCACAAAAAAGTATCGGCAGATGAGTTCGAGTTTATTCATCAGGATAATGAGCATCTGGCAAACCCTGCCGAGAAGCCCATCAAATGGAGAAAGTTGCTGCAGCTGCCGCAATCCTGGGTTTTCATTATCGGAAAATTCCTGACGGACCCTGTCTGGTGGTTTTTCCTGTTCTGGCTACCGTCCTATTTTGCCAATACATTCGCGCTGGATCTCAAAAAGCCAAGCCTGCATTTGGCCATCGTGTATACCGCTACCACGTTCGGCAGCATCGGCGGAGGTTACCTGTCTTCTTACCTGATCAAAAAAGGCTGGGCTCCGCTGAGAGCGCGCAAGACCACCCTGCTGGTCGTGGCATTTGCAGTGATGCCCATTATTCTCGCGCAGTTTGCGACAGACATCTGGGTGGCGGTAGGCATTATCAGTGTGGCCACGGCGGCGCACCAGGCATGGAGTGCCAATATTTTCACCATTGTTTCCGACATTTTTCCCAAGCGTGCCGTGAGCTCGGTAGTAGGTATCGGGGGTATGGCCGGGTCGATCGGCTCTACCCTTTTTCCCCTGGTAGTAGGCTCTCTGCTGGATTTTTACAAAGCTTCCGGTAACATCAATGCAGGTTACAATATCCTGTTTATCATCTGCGGACTGGCTTACCTGGTAGCCTGGCTTATCATCCATTTTCTGACAACCCGAATGAAACCGGTGGAAGAATCGTTAAAGGACTAGTACATTGCAATATTTTTGGTAAACAGTTTAACAAAGACCTGCTAAGTTCCTGACCTGCAATCTTCTTCAATGAAAAAATTACAATCCTATTTTCTTTTTCTCGGCATTTCGCTCTCACTGGTTTATTGTAAAACGAACCGGCAGCCTGTCGTAAACCAGGCTGTTACAAAAAACGAGACCGTTGCTGATGCCGCTCCCAAACCTGCCGGACTGTCGCCTTTCCTCGTACCGGAAGCGACCATTGCCAAAATGCAGATCGAGGAAGGTTTTGAGATCAAGCTGGTGGCTGCCGAGCCGCTGGTAAGTGCACCTGTGGCCATGCAGTTTGATGACCAGGGCCGCATGTGGGTGGTGGAGATGACCGGGTACATGCCCGACACAATCGGTACCGGCGAGGATATTCCGAATGGCAACATCGTTATCCTGGCCGATAAAAATCAGGATGGTACCTACGACGAGCGTACCGTTGTGATCGACTCCCTGGTACTTCCGCGGGCTATTTGCCTGATCGAAGACGGGATCCTGGTGGCAGAGCCTACCAACCTCTGGTTTTACGAGATTAAAAATGGAAAAGCGGGCAACCGTACGCTCGTAGATCCCAAATACACCGAAGGAGGCAACGTAGAGCACCAGCCCAATGGTTTGCTGCGGGCCATGGACAACTGGATTTACAATGCCAAATCCGACAAGCGGTACCGCCGGAAAGGCGATAAATGGCTGATTGAGCATACCCATTTCCGCGGGCAGTGGGGCATTTGCCAGGATAACTATGGCCGTTTGTATTACAACAACAACTCACAAAACCTGCTGGGCGACTTTTTTCCTGCCGGACTGGGTGCCTGGAACAAAAACCAGCGGACCGTGGCAGGGTATAATGAAAAGTCTGTCGCCAACAACAAGGTGTACCCCATTCACCCTACCCCCGGCGTGAACCGAGGCTATATGCAGAACATCCTCGACGACAGCCTGCGCCTCAATGACTTTACTGCCGCAGCGGGGCCGGTGATCTACAGGGGTGATCTTTTTGGAAAAAATTACGAGTTCAATGCATTTGTCCCTGAGCCCTCAGCCAACCTGATCAAACGTAATATCCTGAATGAAAAAGGGTACGTAGTAAAAGGAGAACAGGCTTATAAAGGCCGTGAGTTTCTGGCAAGTACCGACGAGCGGTTCAGGCCGGTAAGTCTATACAATGCACCCGACGGGGCCATGTACATCCTTGATATGTACCGCGGGATCATTCAGCACAAAACCTACCTGACCCCCTACCTGAAAGAGCAGATCGGGAAACGCAGCCTTACACAGCCCCTGTCCAGCGGCCGCATTTACAAAGTGGTACCAAAAGGCGCAGCACCTAAACCGGTGATTATTCCCGACGATGCCCAGGAGCTGGTCAGGCTGCTTGGTCACCCGAACGGATGGGTACGCGACAGGGCCCAGCAAAAACTCATTGATTTTAAATACAACCAAACCTTGCCTGCACTGCGGGCTGCGCTTGTGCAAACGGCCAATCCGCTGTTGGCAATCCATGCATTATGGACGCTGGAAGGGCTGAATTCGCTGAAAACCGAGGAAGTACTCGCCTGGCTCAACCGGCCGGAGTGGACCTACCGCATGCAGGGCTTGTATGCAGCATCGGGTGTTATGACACCTAAATCCTACCCGCAGTATGTAAGCGCGCTGAGCACCATGCTCGACAACAATGATACGCTTGCTGCTCCCTATGTAGCATTTTTATGTAAAAATATTGCCGGCTTTGATGAACCGGCAGCGAGGGGCCTGCTTGCCCGGCTTTCGTCCCGCTACGCAAACAACCGCTACGTAGCCGATGCGATTATCAGCAACCTGGAAGGAAGAGAAGAACTCGCACTCGCCGACACAACCCTGATCGCTGGCACAGGCTCGCTCCTGGGTAAACAGCTTGAAAAGGTAGTAACCTCCGTAAAAAATGCGCAGGGTAACCGCAACCCGGAAACATTGAAAAAGGAATTTCCCAAAGGCGCAGCCCTTTTCACCTCCATCTGCCAGACATGCCACGGCCCTGACGGTGCCGGCGTGAAGTCCCTGGCACCTCCGCTCAACCAGTCGGAATGGGTGACGGGGAATAAGGACAAACTGATCTCGATCGTACTTTTCGGACTGACTGGCCCGGTGCGTGTCAATGGCCACGTTTACCAGACCCCGGAAGTAAGCGGCGATATGCCGGGCATTGGCTATGATAAAGACATGCCCAGTGAAGACATTGCGCAACTATTAAGCTACATTCGCAAGTCATGGCGGAACAATGCCGACGCGATAAGTACAGAAGAAGTTGCCAGGACGCGTCAGAAACTGACAGGTCGTGAAAAAGCATTTACAGAAACAGAATTGAATGGCATTTGATATCCGGGGAACCTCCCCTATTACGATTACCTGTTACCGCCGGCTTGCGCCTTTTCTTGAAGCGGAAGTAAAGTCGCTGGGTTATACACCAGAGAGTACCTTCGCCACCGGCCTCCGCCTTCGGGGTACCATCCAGGACTGCGTGCGGCTTAACCTGCATTTATACACTGCAAGCCAGGTACTGTTTAGCCTCGGCGCTTTCACAGCGAGGCATGCCGACGATGTTTACCGCTACCTCATGCAGTTGGAATGGGAGAAGATCCTGCCCGCGGATGGCTATTTTTCAGTCACCAGCACGGTGCAGACGCCCTCGGTCAACAATAATATGTTTGTCAATGTGCGGGTAAAAGATGCCGTTGCCGACCGTTTTCGTGAAAAAACGGGTGCCCGCCCGTCTTCCGGAGCTGCACTGACGGGCGCGGTGATACACCTGCATTGGAAAAATGAAGATGCTGAGGTTTTTCTGGACACTTCCGGTGAAACGCTGGCCCGCCATGGCTACCGCAAAATTCCCGGTCAGGCACCCATGCTGGAAGCCCTCGCTTCCGCCACGATCCTGGCAAGCAAATGGAACAAGGCTTCCGCTTTCATTAATCCGATGTGCGGTTCGGGAACGCTGGCGATTGAGGCCGCACTGATGGCGAGCAATGCAAAACCCGGGCTATTCCGTACCAATTACGGGTTCATGCACCTGCTCGGCTATGATGAAGATTTTTACTTTGCCCAGCAGGATAAACTGGAAGAGCAGATGATAGAGCCGACGATCCGAATTATCGCATCGGACAACAATGCGAATGCGATCGAGAATGCGCGACGAAATGCGAAGGCAGCCGGTGTGCTCGAAAGCATTGACTTTGAAACGTGTGATTTCAGCGAAACGACTATACCGGCAGAGCACAAGGGAGCAATTTTCCTGAATCCGGAGTATGGTGAGCGCCTGGGGGAAGTTCAGGAGCTGGAAGAAACTTACAGCCGCATTGGCGACTTTATGAAGCAAAAGTGTGGAGGATATTATGGGTACGTTTTCACCGGTAACCTTGATCTTGCCAAAAAAATAGGTTTGAAAGCAAGCCGGCGGACGGAGTTTTACAATGGTACAATCGATTGCAGGTTACTGGAATACGAACTGTACGAAGGTTCCAGGAGAATTTGAGACAATCATTCAACGAAATTTGCTCCACAAGAATAAGGTCTGGCACAATTATTATATTTTACATGACATAACCAATTGTTAACTGTTATGAGACAGTCACAAAATTCGGGAGGTATGCAACAAAACCAGGTTTCCCGAAACAGGCCCGAAAACAAGGATAACCTTGATAACCGGCACAGACAAGAGGAAATGGTGAAAGGTAATCACATTACCAACAACGAGAAATCGCACCATAGACTTGGAAAACAGCAAAGGCAAGACCAGCACTAGCGTTTTCCCTCACATACCAGTAGGTTAAGTATAAGCCGGACAAGCAAAGTTTGTCCGGCTTTGTTTTTATTTAAACTACGCAGAATAGCTGAACAGGGTGAAAGATTCGGGTGACACGCGGATTTTGTCCGGCGTGGACTGCTCGTCCCCATTCAATGGTCCCCGCCATTTTTCATCTGCCGACCCAATCAGCTTCACCATTTCCTTAATATTATCCGGACCAGCTACTTCCTGCTGCTGATCTGAGAAATTTAGGATCGCCAACACATTTTGCCCGTTTGCAGACCGCGTAAGCCAGATCAGCTGCCGTGCTTCGTCTGCATATACGCGCACCAGGGAGCGGTCTGGCGTGTGCAGGGCAGGATTACTTTTCCTGAGCGCAATCAACTCCTTGTAGTATTCAAACATGGATTTGTGCGGCTCCTGGTTCACCAGCTCCCATTGCAGCCTCGACCCATTGAACGTATCTTCCGACATCGGATCAGGCGCTTCTCCTTCCAGGTGAAAAGCGGCAAATTCCTTTTTACGACCCGTGCGCACAGCCTCAGCGAGCTCAGGATCTGTGTGGCTCACAAAATACTGGAACGGATGAGGCTCGCTCCACTCTTCACCCATAAACAGCATGGGTAGGAACGGACTTACCATTACTGCTCCGGCAAGAAGCTTCTGCATTTCCCAGCTCAGCAACTCGCTGGTACGTTCGCCCAGCATGCGGTTTCCTACCTGATCATGGTTTTGCGAAAACACGATAAAACTGCTGCCTGGAAAACCTTCGGCTTTGATCCCGAACTTCCTTTTTCTGTGATCCGAGTACTGTCCGTCGAATACGTAGGCATCCTGATACGACTTTGCCAGCGAGGTAATAGGCTCAAAGTCGGAGTAATACCCCGTTTTAGACTGACCCGAAGCGACGCGTAATGCATGGTGAAACTCATCGATCCACTGAGCATCCATCCCATATCCGCCTTTTTCTATCGGGCTGATGAAGCGTGTGTCGTTCAGGTCCATTTCTGTAATCAGGTAATGCACGCTGCCCGTCTCGGCGGCAAGTGCATCAACCCGCTCCTTCATTTCGGCCAGTAAATGCTTCGGACTGAAATCCTTGATGGCATGTACCGCATCCAGGCGCAATGCATCAATATGGAACTCGCGGAACCACATGAGCGCATTCTGGATAAAGTACTCCCGCACCCCGTCGGACCATTCGTCATCCACATTTACTGCATTCCCCCAGGGCGTGTGGTATTTATCGGTAAAATAAGGACCGTACTCACCCAGCACATTCCCTTCGGGCCCGATGTGGTTGTACACCACGTCGAGGATCACTGCTATTCCCTTTTGGTGACAAGCATCCACCAGGTGCTGCAAACCTTCCGGACCGCCGTAGGTATCGTGTACGGCATACGGAAAAACGCCGTCATAGCCCCAGTTGCGCCCACCCGCAAACTGCGATACGGGCATGATCTCGATGGCATTGATGCCGAGCTCAACAAGGTAATCGAGTTTCTGCTCGATACCCGCGAAAGTACCTTCGGGGGTGAATGTGCCCGTATGCAGCTCGTAAATGATATAATCCTGCAATACGACGTTCTTCCATCCTGCATCGCTCCATTGAAAACGATTGAGATCCAGTGCCTGTGACGGGCCATGTACCCCTTCCGGCTGCGATACCGAGGCCGGGTCCGGAGAAAGCTTTCCATCCAGCCTGAAACGGTACAAGTCGCCGGAGCGAATTCCGTCTGTCACCACCGACCAGCATCCCGGTTCGGCAGGGCTCAGCTCCCAGCTTTTTCCATTTTCCAGACAAACCTCAACTTTCTTTTTTTCGGGTGCCCAAACATGTACCGTCACCTCGCCGGAACCGTTAAATCTGATCCCGGGTACCGCGGGCTGTATCTCTGTTGTCATATTTTCTGTTTTTCCAATGCATGTTTAAAAACTACTACCGACCGGCTGTCCACGGCCACAGATGATCCCGGCCCAAACACTTCCCCATTTTCATCCACAATATCCCTGCTTGTGTCAATCACCATCCGCCAGCTGGTACCGTACTTTTCCGGAGGCATCGTATAGTTCACGGGTTCGTAATGTGCGTTGAAAATGATGTAAAAGCTGTCATCATAAATCGGCTCTCCCTTCGGGTTCATGTGCCTGATCCCTTTTCCATTCAGGAAAATACCCAGTGATTTGGCAAAATCGTGATTCCAGCTTTCCTCAGGCATCTCAATGCCCTCCGGCAGAAACCAGGCAATATCTTCCAGCCCCACACCCTTGATCGGCGTACCGCGGAACCATTGCTTTCTCCGGAAAGAAGGATGTGCCTTACAAAATGCAATGAGCTTTTGGGTAAAATTCAGGAGGTTCTCGTCAACCTTATCCCAGTTGAGCCATGATATCTCATTGTCCTGGCAATATGCATTGTTGTTGCCCTGCTGCGTCCTGCCCCACTCATCACCGGCTACCAGCATGGGTACACCCTGCGACAAAAAGAGGGTTGTCAGGAAATTGCGTTTCTGCTTGTTCCTCAGCTCAATTACCTCCCCGTTTTCTGTATCTCCTTCCTCACCACAGTTCCAGGAGCGGTTGTGCGATTCGCCGTCACGGCTTTCTTCACCATTGGCCTCATTATGCTTTTCATTATACGATACCAGGTCGTTCAGGGTAAAGCCATCATGAGCGGTAATGAAGTTGATGCTGGCAGTTGGCAGCCGGTACTCGGTTTTATACAGGTCGGAGCTACCGGTAAAGCGCTCTGCAAACTCGGCAAGCATACTGTCGGCCCCGCGCCAATAGTCACGCATACAGTCGCGGTACCGTCCGTTCCACTCTGCCCATCCGATCGGGAACTTCCCTACCTGGTAGCCGTCATGTCCGATGTCCCAGGGTTCGGCAATGAGCTTGACCTGCGAAATAATGGGGTCCTGGTGAATGATATCGAAAAATGCGCTCAGCCTGTCCACCTCATGCAGCTCCCGTGCCAGTGTAGAAGCCAGGTCGAACCGGAAACCATCTACATGCATTTCCGTGATCCAGTACCGGAGACTGTCCATAATCAAACGCAGCGCACTCGGCAGCCGTGCATTCAGCGTATTGCCGGTACCCGTATAATCCATATAGTACCTGCCGTCGGTGAGGCGGTAATAGGAAAGATTGTCGATGCCGCGGAAGGAAAGCGTAGGACCCATCTGGTTACCTTCGCCGGTATGGTTGTACACGACATCAAGGATTACCTCTATGCCCGCTTTGTGCATTTCCTTCACCATGTTCTTAAATTCGATTACCTGCTGACCGGTTGTACCCGTACTGCTGTAACGCACGTCGGGAGCAAAAAAGCCGATGGAGTTATATCCCCAATAGTTGGTCAGCCCGCGTTCTTTCAGGTGCCTGTCGGCAATGAAGTGGTGAATCGGCATGAGCTCAATGGCATTCACGCCGAGCTTCTTCAGATAGCTGATACTTGCCGGATGCGCCAGGCCGGCGTAGGTTCCGCGGATATCTTCGGGAATGTCCGGATGCAGGCAGGTAAATCCTTTTACATGGGCTTCGTAAATGATCGTATCGTGATAGGGAATTTCGGGAGGGGTTACGCCTTCCCAATCAAATAAATGATTTACCACGACCGATTTTGGAATGTAGGGAGCACTGTCCAGCTCGCTGAAACTAAGGTCTTCCTCAGGGTCTCCGATCTTGTAGCCAAACAAGGCATCATGCCAGTTGATCGTTCCCGAAATTGCTTTTGCATAGGGATCTATCAGGAGTTTGTTGTGGTTAAAACGCAGCCCGAGCATGGGCTCATAGGGCCCGTGAACACGATAGCCATAAAGCTGGCCCGGCTTTAACCCTGGTACATATACGTGCCATACATGGTGCGTTACTTCCTTGATGGCAACACGGACATCCTCCGTCTCGCTTTCAGGTGAATCAAAAAGGCAAAGTTCAACACTTGTCGCATTTTCAGAGTACACCGCGAAGTTCACCCCTTTACCGTCCCAGGTAGCACCCAGCGGATAGGGTTCGCCCGGCAAAACGGTTGTGGTCTTTTGTTCAGATTTGTCTACAATTTTGGTATTGGCAATTTTTCTCATGTGACTCCATTTTCGTTTAGAAAGCTTTTTACCAGCGAATTACATCGCGGTCGTGCTACCGGTGTTTTTTACATTTAGTCTAAAAACACCGTTTTGCACCGCATTGAAACCAAAATTGTGCCACGTTCCCCCGGGATGCGCTTTTCAAGTTCTCACCCAGGGGGTGTTCAGGAGCTTACGGGGTATGATTTTTTTGCGACTTTAATTGTCTGCCCGACACCCTTGCGCCAGGTGCCGGAGACATGCTGACGAACCTTTTATTTCAAGAAAAAATGTGCGCTGAATGAGGCATTCCGTATTTTCGCGTCAGCTACCCCTTCCTGAGGGATTTTCATCTGCAAACTTTCTGTTAAACTGGTAAGGAAATTTGCATTGATAATTATTATAGTATTATGATCCTGATTGTCGATGACAGGCCCGAAAATATCCTCCCGCTAAAAAGAATCCTCGAACTGCATCAATTCAAAACTGATAGTGCTGAATCGGGCGAAGAAGCTTTAAAAAAGATCCTGAAAAATAGCTACTCGGTGATCATCATGGATGTTCAGATGCCGGGTATGGATGGATTTGAAGTAGCAGAGGCAATCTCGGGGTACAAGAAAGCCAAAGACATTCCCATCATCTTCCTTTCCGCTGTCAATACTGAAAAGAAGTTCATTACCAGGGGATATTCGTCAGGTGGCATCGACTACCTGACCAAGCCGGTGGACCCGGACATTCTGCTTCTTAAAGTTAAAACGTTCTACAAGCTCTTCGAGCAGCAGCAGGAACTGAAGAATTACCAGCAGTCACTGCAGAATGAAATCGAAATCCGTAAGCAGGCACAGGCTGACCTGGCAGCCCGCATCGGCGAGCTGCGGTTTATTATGGAATCCCTGCCGCAAATCGCCTTTTCCATTGGTACCGACGGCAACATCGAGTTTGTGAACGAGCACTGGTTCCGCTATACTACCGACCCCACCGTTTTCCCCGAGACCCACCCTGACACGCAGGTGTGCGAACGCTGGAAGGAACATTTCAGAGAGGGGCAGGAGTTTACCAGCGAAACCATGCTCCGGGATCTTGAAACGGGCACCTACCGTCACTTTCTCCTGAAAATAATACCGGTAGTACGGCAGGGAGAGATCATGCGCTGGGTAGGAACATTTACCGACATACACCAGCAAAAACTCGCCAGTGAGCTGCTGGAACAAAAAGTAGAGCAGCGAACCAGGGAACTCCTGTCCAAAAATGTGGAGCTGGAAACGTCCAATCACGAACTGCAGCAATTTGCCTGGGTCGTATCCCACGATCTTAAGGAACCGCTCCGGAAAATCCAGACTTTCAGTCACCTGGTGCGTGATAAATATCTTACGGGTAATGAAGAAGCAATATCTTACCTGAACCGGTCCATTGCTTCCTCCGCCCGGATGTCGCGGCTGATCAGCGATCTGCTCGATTATTCGAGGCTTTCTGTGAATGCCACCTTCCAGCCTACCGACCTTAATCTGGTGATTGAAGAGCTGATCTCCGACTTTGACGAGAGCATTCAGCGAAAAGGTGCGCACATTAAAGTGGGCCCGCTGCCAATCATTGCTACCATTCCAAGCCAGATCAGGCAGGTTTTTCAGAATCTGATCAGCAATGCGCTTAAATTTGCACGCGACAATGCGGCGCCGGTGGTAGAGATTACCGGCGAGCTGATCGGCAGCAAGGACGTGGATGCACCTGCATCTCCCGAGGGCCATTACTGCCGGATTACCATTACCGATAATGGGATCGGCTTCGATGAGAAGTTTCTGGACAGGATTTTCATTATTTTTCAAAGGCTCAATAACCTGAAAAACTATGAAGGTACGGGCATCGGACTTGCGATTGCCAAAAAGATCATCGACAAGCACGACGGGCTGATCTCGGCTCAGAGTACGATGAATCAGGGTGCAAAGTTCATCATTGTACTGCCGGTAAAACAGGAAGAACCATTTATTACAACAACATCAGAACACCAGTAACCCTAACCCATGAAGAAAGTCTCCAACACGGTCATTCAGCAACTGCGGATTGTTTTTTCATTCTCTATTCTTCTTCTGATTTTCAGCTTGCTGGCTTCGTATTACAGTACCCAGAAACTGATCAATAATTCGGAGCTCGTTAACCATACCAACCAGGTTCTGATCGAGGCCGAAGGCATCATGTCCCATATGAAAGATGCTGAAACCGGCCAGCGGGGCTACCTGCTCACACTGGATACAGACTTTCTGGACCCTTATAATGGTGCCTATGAAAAAACGACCACCAGCTATAACAACCTGCTCGAACTGACAGCCGATAACCCGATTCAGCAGAAAAACCTGCGTGAGGTAAAGGCATTGTATGAGGCCAAATTCGGCCAGATGCAAAATATCATCGATATGGCCCGGCGAAACCGCAACTTTGTGGAAGATCCGGCATCGAGGCTGAAAGAAATGACGCGCGGCAAGAAGATCATGGACGACCTCAGGCTTATTGTCGACCGCATCAAGACAGAAGAATCGTCCATTCTCGGAAGCCGCATTGAACAGCAGCAGATTTATATCCAGTATACCCCTATCCTGCTGATCATTGCAGCACTTATTTCCGTAGCCATAACCATATCCGCCTATTTCCGGATCAAGAATGATATGGACAAGCGCATTGCGGTTCAGGAAAGGGAAATGGCCAAATTCGCCGAGACGGAGCGGCGGATCGGGTATATCGAAGAAATTACCCAGGAAGTGGCGAAGGGGAACTATGCCGCCCGCAGCAACGATGAGCAGGATGACGACATCGGGCGTATATCCGTGGCGTTAAACACCATGGCCAGCTCGCTTGAGCACACATTTACCGACCTCAATAACCGCAACTGGCTGCAGGCCGGGATGCTGCAGATCGTGGAGGCGATGCGGGGCGAGCGCATGATCCGCAAGCTGTCGCATAACCTGCTGAGTACGGTCACCAACTACGTGTCGGCGCAGGTAGGTACCATGTATGTGCAGGACAAAGACTGGAATTTCAAGCTGACAGCAAATTTCGCTGCACAGCATGCACCGGAGTTTGTGCAGCTGGGACAGGGATTGGCCGGGCAGGTTCTTGAAAATAAAAAACCAATGATCATCAGACAGGTACCGGACGACTACCTGCGCATATCGTCAACGCTGGGCGAAGCCAGGCCTGCCACCCTGGTCATCCTGCCGCTGATCTACTCCTACGAATGTGTGGGAATTATAGAGCTGGGCTTTCTGAATGCTCCCGGCCCGCTGCAGATGCAATACCTGGAAAGCAACCTGGAAACCATTTCAATTGGTATCAACTCTGCCCTGGATTACCTGAAACTTCAGAATTTCCTGGAAGAGACCCAGGCGCAGTCGGAGGAGCTCCAAACCCAGCACAGCGAGCTGGAAAACCTCAATGCAGAGCTGGAAGCACAGTCGCAGAAACTGCAGGCTTCGGAAGAAGAGCTTCGTGTGCAGCAGGAAGAGTTACAGCAAACCAACGGCGAGCTCGAAGAGCGCAGCGCGCTGCTGGAAGAAAAGAACCTGGAAATCCAGAAAAAGGCCGAAGAGCTGGAACTCACCACCCGCTACAAATCCGAGTTCCTGGCCAATATGTCGCATGAGCTACGCACCCCCCTCAACTCGATCCTGCTGCTGAGCAGGCTCCTGGCAGAAAACAACGAGCAGAATCTTTCCGGGGATCAGATCGAGTATGCTACGGTCATCCAGTCGTCGGGCAACGGGTTGCTGGGATTGATTGATGAGATCCTGGACCTTTCGAAAATAGAGGCCGGAAAAATGGAACTGGAATATATTCCGGTAGACATCCGGGAGCTCGGCGAGGACATGAAGGGACTATTTGCACCGGTAGCCCGTGAAAAAGGCATTGATTTCAGCGTGAGGGTTCATGAGGGTGTACCCAAAGTCATCCAGACTGACAAAATGCGCCTCGAACAAATCATTAAAAACTTGGTATCCAATGCATTGAAGTTCACTTCGGTGGGTTCTGTCAATGTTGATATCAGGTTGCAGGACGACAATGAGAAGGGGCTGTGCTTCATTGTAAAAGACACCGGCATTGGCATTGCACCTGAAAAACAGGAGCACATTTTTGAAGCATTTCAGCAGGCCGATGGTTCAACCAAACGTAAATACGGCGGTACAGGGCTGGGATTGTCGATCAGCCGGGAGCTGGTGAAGCTGCTCGGCGGGGAAATAACACTTTCGAGCGTGGTCAACACAGGCAGTGAGTTCAAAGTGTACCTCCCGGTCAATCCGTCCGAAGTGGCGCCGCCTGCTCCGCGGCCTAATCTTTTCAAACCTTTGCATGAGGAAAACAAGCCGGTATATGCGGCAAAGCCCGATGTGCGCTATGTCAGCAGTGTGATTCCGGAGGCAATTCCGGACGACCGTGCCGACATTCTTGAATCGGATAAAACCATCCTTATTATTGAAGACGATACCTTGTTCGCCAAATCGCTGCTCGATTATACCCGCAAGCAGGGCTACAAGGGCATTGTGAGTGTCCGTGGCGACCAGGGGCTGCCGCTCGCCCGCACCTTCAAGCCGACGGGCATCCTCCTGGACATCCAGCTCCCGATTATGAGCGGGTGGGAAGTGATGGATCAGCTGAAATCCGATCCCGAAACCCGGCACATTCCGGTACACATCATGTCCTCTCACCGCATGAAAAACGAGAGCTTGTCCAAGGGAGCCGTGGACTTCATCGACAAGCCGATGGCTTTTGAGCGCATGGACGAAATTTTCAAGAAGATCGAGCATGTCATCAGTAAAAAGTCCAAGAAGGTGCTGATCGTGGAAGACAACTCCATGCACGCCAAAGCGCTCGCCTATTTCCTGGGGACCTTCAACATCAATTCAGAACTGAAACGTGATATTTCGGAAGGAATTCAGGCACTAACCCAGAATGAGGCCGACTGCGTGATCCTGGATATGGGCGTGCCGGATAAGAAAGCGTACGACATGCTCGAAGAAGCCAAGAAGAATCCGGGATTTGACAACATACCCATTATTATTTTTACAGGTAAAAGCTTGTCCATGACTGAGGAGCTGCGCATTAAACAATATGCCGACTCGATTATTGTCAAAACAGCGCACTCGTACCAGCGCATGCTGGATGAAGTTTCCTTGTTCCTGCATGTGGTAGAGGAAAACAAGAAGAATGCATTGCGCCAGAACGAGCGCCGGAAGCTGGGCGGCCTGGAAGAAATCCTCAATGAGAAAACCGTGCTCATTGCCGATGATGATGTGAGGAATATTTTCTCGCTCACCAAGTCTCTCGAAAATTACAAGATGAACGTCATCACGGCCCTGGATGGGAAGGAAGCACTGCAGAAACTTGCCGAAAACCCTGCCATTGACGTGGTACTGCTGGATATGATGATGCCTCAGCTCGACGGGTATGAGACAGCCCGGAGAATCCGGGAAAATCCGAAATGGCGGAACCTGCCTGTGATTGCAGTGACTGCCAAGGCCATGACCGGCGATCGTGAAAAGTGTATCAATGCGGGTGCATCCGATTACATTACCAAGCCGGTTGATACCGACCAGCTGCTCTCGCTCCTGCGGGTGTGGCTTTATGAGCAATTCTGATCCAGCTACTCTTCCACATAATTAAACTGAACGCTTCCATTTCCCTATGGAAAAAAAAACAATATTGATCGTTGATGACGATGCACGTAACATTTTCGCCCTGAAAGCTACCCTGCAGGCAAAATCCTTTTACTGTGTGGCATGTCCCGGTGCCGCTGAGGCATTGGAATTGCTAAAGACAGATAAGGAAATCGATGCCGTCCTGATGGACATGATGATGCCGGATATGGACGGGTACGAAGCTATCCCGATTATTAAAAGTTTGGAAAACCGCAGGAATTTGCTGGTTGTGGCCGTAACAGCCCAGGCAATGGTCGGCGATCGTGAGAAATGCCTCGAAGCTGGCGCAGATGAATACATTTCCAAACCCATAGACGTGGATAAGCTGGTAAAGCTACTGAAGGAAATTTGAAGGAAAATGATTGATGATGAAGACGTTGACCTCCTGCTGACTGATCTTCTTGACATTTACGGGTATGATTTTACCAGTTATTCAAGGGCCTCACTGAAAAGGCGGATTGTTAGATTGTGTACGCTGGACAAGTTTCCCAGCTTCGCTGAGCTGCGGTACAAGGTGCGGTCGGACCCGGGTTATTTGAAAAGGTTTGTGGAAGAAGTGACAGTGAATGTCACCGAGATGTTCCGGGACCCGCCATTTTACCGGTCACTCCGGGACGATGTGCTGCCCGTGCTGGCTACAAAGCCTTTTATCCGCATCTGGCACGCGGGATGCTCCACCGGCGAAGAGGTTTTTTCAATGGCGATTCTGCTTAAAGAGGCTAATTTATTGCGTAAATCACTACTGTACGCCACAGACCTTAATCCCGGCGTACTGGATAAGGTGCGGAAAGGTATTTTTGCGCTTAACTATATGAAACAGTACTCCGAAAGTTACATTGCCTCGGGTGGCACGCATGATTTTTCACAGTATTACACGGCCAACTACGGGCAGGCGAAGTTCGATCATGAGCTTTCCGAAAAAATTATTATTTCCACACACAACCTCGTCAGTGACAGCTCTTTTAATGAATTTGACCTGATTCTTTGCCGGAATGTACTGATCTATTTTGACAAGGATTTGCAGGATCGGGTCCTCAAACTCTTTGATGAAAGCCTCTCACCCTTGGGCTACCTTGCCCTGGGCACCAAGGAGACCCTCAAATTTTCCGCTGTGCAGCACAAATTCCAGCAGCTCAACCGTGAGAAGATATGGAAGAAAATAGTGTGAGAAAGACCGTCGACCTGTTCCTGATCGGCGGATCGGCGGGCAGCCTGCAGGTGTTGTTTTCACTGGTTCCGCAGCTGAGTGCATCACTCTCATTCGCGATGGTGATCGTGCTCCACCGCGGCAATTTTTCAGACTCATCCCTCTCCGACCTCCTGTCCAGCAAAACGCCCCTGCCCGTGCGTGAGGTCGAGGACAAAGATCCTGTGCAGCCCGGCAACATTTACCTCGCACCTGCGGACTACCACCTGCTGATTGAGCGTGAACGTACCTTTTCCCTTGATTATTCTGAAAAGATCAATTTCAGCCGGCCGAGCATTGATGTAACTTTTGAGTCGGCTGCGGAAATTTACAAATCCTCGCTTGCGGGCCTGCTGCTCTCGGGGGCCAATGATGATGGTACCAAAGGGCTGGGGAAAATCAAGAGTGCGGGCGGTATTACAATTGTTCAGGACCCCGAAACAGCCCAGATGCCCTTCATGCCGCACCACGCCATCCACCATACCCTGGTTGATCATGTGCTCAATGTGCGGGAAATGGCCGGGTTTATCAATGCGCTGCATGGGGGTTAGGCATTGTCTTTGCTGCAAAAGCCACACAATTGACATTTGGGCCTGATCTGAGGCTTATTTTGCAGATATTATATTTAATTCCGGTGATTATGACAAAGAGCAACAAGCTTTACAGCATATTTTTCAACAAATGTCCCAGGTGCGGCGTAGGTGATTTTTTTGTTACAAAAAGCGCCTATAATCTTAAAGCATTTGATAAAATGCACAAACAATGTTCACACTGCGGCCTCAATCTCGTGCCTGAACCTGGCTTTTACCAGGGTGCATTGTATGTCAGCTACTCGTTTTATGTTGCCTTTACGGTCATTTACTTTTTGCTTTATGTCAACTTTTTCCGTGACTACCTGGACTACTTTTTGGTGAGCCTCATACCCATGCTGATCATCCTCACACCCTACTTTTACAGGCTTGCAAGACGTGCCTGGCTGGCCTTGTTTATCAAGCCGGAGTCTGTATAAACGTGCAGCATGGCTGCTTTCAGGTTAAAACTTGTATCCTTTCGAGGCATCGTCGATCACCAGTACCCAATCCTTTCCATAACCCGAAGTCGGCGGCTTGAATTCGTGCCGGCCTGTATTGGCAACTTTCCCGATGGATTGTGCCTCACCTTTCCGGGGATCATACCAGGACGCATTCACTTCCGTCCCGCTGATCTTGCCCATTTGCATCGTAAACGGCTTTCCAGAGGCGGAATAAACCATCGCATAATCTTTCCCGCGCGTGGCCTGCACACGCTCCGCAGGTCCGTTTGAAGCTACCTCAATCAGGGATTGGTCGGGAACGCGGTCCAGCATTGGCCGGGATTCCATAAGCTTGCGCACAAACGACATCTGACGTGCACCCGGCAGGTCCATGGCCTGCTTCCAGGTAACAGCCGCACCATTCACCGCTTCCCGGCCGGTATCATACATCTGCCAGATATCGTGACATCCGTAGGTATGCCCGAAAGCACCTGCAAACAGATCGAGGTAGGCATATTTGCGCACATCATAGGCATTGGATAGTCCCAGGTCACCCGCATTGAAGCACACCGGATGGTCTTCATAAATCGGTTCCGCGTCCATGACCGGCTTGGCGGGCTTGCGGTTGTACACAAATGCAATCTTGTCATACGTGATTTCGTCCCGGCAGTGCCCGTTTTGCAGCATATTGAAATCGAGCCAGGCATCCTGGTGAAACCAGTGCGACGAGCCGCCCATATCCAGGGCATTGGGCTGTGGGTGAAAGCTCATGAGTGCATTGGCAGCGCCGCCCGTGCCTTTTTGAATACCTTCGGCCATCATACGCCATACTTTTACATCATCCGTGTCTTTGCGGGGCGTACGGTCACCGCCCAGCACCCACACTACATTTTGTCTTCCTGCATACCTTTTGCCCATCCACTCGCCGAAAGCAGCCGCATTGGCTGTGTTAAAAATCTCCGGTCCTTTACCCCACGATGATTTGTTAAGCTTGTCGCCCCAGGTAGGCAGCAGCGCAATCACCAGTCCATATTCGGCCGCTTTTGCAATAATATAATCTACATGCTGGAAGTAGGCTTCGTTCGGTTTGGCAGGATCATTGTTGACCAGCGGACGCTCGCCCAGTGCATTCGGGTCGTTCAGTCCGTCGAGCTCTGCCAGGGCTACTGCCTGGATAACCGTAAAACCTTGCTCTGCTCTGTGTTTCAGGTAAAAGTCTGCCTGCTCGCGGTTGAGTCGGTGAAAAAGCTCCCATGCCGTATCGCCCAGCCAGAAAAACGGTGTACCATCCTGATGTACCAGGTAGCGCTGGTTGTCGGAGACGCGCAGGCGGCCATGGGCAAATGGTACCTGGGCGTAAGAATAAAGTTGCAAAAAGCTGAAAACTGACAGGAAAAGGAGTTTTTTCACACCGTGTAAATTTGATTTTACTACCAAAGAACACTCTTTCCGTGATTTACCAGTTTACTGCTGGTTATCTGCATTTTAAAATGAAAAGTAGCTTTTGAAAAAAACTGCAACACCATTGCAATGAGCTGATTTTCAGCATTTGTTACCCTGTTGCACGGGCAATGCGCCTATATTTGCCTGCACAGTGAAGCCTGGTCGCAGGCTTTGCTTCCAATCCATTGACCCAGATTATTATTCATGAAGTTAAGTGAAAATATACCGGCTGCCAGCCACGACCATTGCTGCGGCCATGACCAGGACGATAAAAAAACTCCGACCGTCGCGGGAGCCCAAAGCCATGATCACGGTGGCCACAGTCACGACGGGCATGCTCATGATGAGCACGATCATAGTCATGGCAGTAACGAAGGAGGCTTTTTCCGCTCCCACTGGATGCTGTCGCTCAGCCTGCTGATATTTACGACTACCCTTATTTTGCAATTCGGGTTCGATATCCGCGCACCCCGCGCAATCGAAATTGTGCTGATGCTCACAGCGTACCTGCTCGCCGGGCACAAAACCGTGAGACTAGCTGTCAGAAGGGTTTTGAGGGGTGACTTTTTCAATGAATTCACGCTCATGACCATCGCTACCTGGGGCGCATTTTACATTGGCGAGTTCAGCGAGGGCGTGGCAGTAATGATTTTCTACGAGCTGGGGGAATTGTTTCAGGACCTGGCAGTAAGCCGTTCCAAGCGGTCCATCAAAGCATTACTCGACATCAGGCCTGAGTCTGTGACCGTGATCCGCAACGGAAAAAACATAGCTGTGCCGCCGGATACGGTGCAGATTGGTGAATTAATGCTGATCAAGGCCGGAGAAAAAGCCGGACTGGACGGAATACTGAAATCTCCCTCGGGAACATTCAACACCGCTGCCCTCACCGGCGAATCGCGGCCGGAAGACAAAATTGCAGGTGCACCCGTACTTGCCGGGATGATCAACCTGTCTAAAACCATTGAGGTGGAGGTCAGTACATTGTTCAAGGATTCCCGCCTTTCGCGCATTTTGGAACTGGTACAGGATGCCACCGCCCGCAAAGCACCTACTCAGCTGCTCATCAGCCGCCTTGCCAAAATATATACCCCGGTCGTCTTTGCACTTGCCATGCTCATCGTGCTGGTACCTTATCTGTTTGATCCTGCATACAGCTTCGATCAGTGGCTCTACCGGGGAATGGTATTTCTGGTCATTGCCTGTCCCTGCGCGCTCACGATCTCCATCCCGCTCGGGTACTTTGGTGGCATCGGACTGGCATCCCGGAACGGAATCCTGGTGAAAGGAGCCAATTTCCTGGACGTTATCACACGCATTGATACCGTAGTTTCGGATAAAACAGGCACATTGACCAAAGGGGTGTTTAAGGTGCGCGAAATGGAGACGAGCATGGAAAAGGATAATTTCCTGAT
The DNA here is from genome assembly GCF_016894445.1 of Dyadobacter sandarakinus. Classification (NCBI taxonomy): domain Bacteria; kingdom Pseudomonadati; phylum Bacteroidota; class Cytophagia; order Cytophagales; family Spirosomataceae; genus Dyadobacter; species Dyadobacter sandarakinus. The sequence goes on along the minus strand of NZ_CP056775.1, from coordinate 733,893 downwards.
TCGTGCGGCATCTTTGGAAAGCTACTCCACACATCCTGTGGCGAAGGCCATTGTCAATCACGCATCAAATGCCCGGCTAGTTACGCCTGAGCAGGTTGAAGAATTTGCCGGGCAGGGCCTGGCGGGCGTGGTAGCCGGCGACCGGGTACTTGCTGGTAACCTTAAACTGCTCGACCGATTTTCGGTAACCTACCCTTCCCATCTACCCGGTATTCCGGATACGATCGTGGCAGTAGCGGTGAACGGAACCTATGCGGGATACATTACCATTGCCGATGAGATCAAGGAGGACGCTGCACAAACTGTGCGTGAGCTAAGCAGCATGGGCATTGAAACCGTCATGTTGTCGGGTGATAAACAGGAGGTGGTAACCAGGGTGGCTACGGAGCTGGGAATAGCTGCCGGTCATGGAGGCCTGCTGCCCGAAGACAAAGTTGCCTTGTTGGAAAAACTTAAAACCGAGGGCCGGAAAGTCGCATTTGTGGGCGATGGTGTCAATGATGCCCCGGTGATCGCCCGGGCTGATGTGGGCATTGCTATGGGTGCATTGGGCTCGGATGCCGCTATTGAAACTGCCGACATTGTAATCCAGAATGACCAGCCATCGCGCATCGTATCCGCGATCCGGGCAGGCAGGATTACCCGGTCCATTGTTTACCAGAACATCGCGTTGGCGATGGTGGTGAAGGTGGCCGTGATGATCATGGGTGCCGGCGGGATCGCTACCCTGTGGGAAGCAGTTTTTGCGGATGTGGGAGTGGCCATGCTGGCGATACTCAATGCATTCCGCATTCAGGGAAGGAAGATCTGATCCGCAAATGTATTTTAAACAAAAAAACAGGCTCCTTTCGGCAGCCTGTTTTTTTTTGTACCCGCTTTCAGACAACCGGTACGGACTTGATTCCGGCAACTTTTTCAAGGGCGATGGTGACGCGCTCAATGCGGTCAACATTACCGCGTGTGCTGTCCGACACAGCCTGCGCGACGGATGTCAGGTAATCGCCCCCTACTTTGGTGTTGAAAAACGGGTCTTTGTCAGCTAGTACGCGACGCCAGTTTTTACCGACAATGTCCCTTGATCTGACAAAGCGGATCAGCAGCCTCTCCTTAATGGAAGGCCCGCCATGCTCTGCTACTCTGGTCTGTTCTTTTCTCATGTGAATAGACAGGTGTGTGTAAGTTAAACCCACTGATTTTCAAATACGTGAGTGTACTAAACGTGGCCTGGGGCAGCGGATTTGCGGCGCTTCTGTTTGCTCCTGACCTAATGTTTTGTAATTTGCGTATTACGAAAATCATTATGTACAAAAGTATTTATTTTTTGTATTCATGTCAAGTATTATACCACTATAAGTTCAAAATAAATGACGACGGTAGGCAAAAGAATTAAGAAATGCCGTGAAAACCTCAATATGAGCCAGGAGCAGCTGGCCGCAATCATGGATAAGGCGGGCAGGGCTACCATATCCAACTGGGAGACAGGCAAGAACGAACCGACCCTGACTGAATTCAAGAAACTGGCTGAAATTCTTAAAACAACGGTATCGCACCTGATCGGAGAAGCGCCGATGTTTGAAGAGCCGAGGGAAAACTACGTTCTCGTGAAAAAGGACGATCTGATAGAATTGCAGCGCAAGGCACTGGAACGTGAAGAGGAACGCAACCGTGACCTGCAGGAACAGCTCGAAAAGGTAAAGAAACAGGACGAACAAACCGGCGAATCGTAGCGGCTTTACAATTTTTGGATACACTTCATGCAACCTGCGGCTCGCCTTACGCATCTTTCACACGATTGTACCCCTGACTCACATCAAATCCGCATACCATGACAGGCAAGGAAATATTTGACCGCTACCAACTGGCTGCACTGAAAAACGGCCTGGGTTCGCAGGAGTTTTTATATGGAAATGTCCTGTACCAGGCATTGCACCTCGAAGGCGAAGAGCGGATATTCCACCTTCTGGAACTGGCCGAGCAGACAGGCAAACGTGTGGGATTGGGTTTTTCTGTCAGCGTACCCGACGAACTTGGCGAGCCGGATATGGCCATACTGGTCTGATTACTGCCGAAAATATGCACCTTTTACAAACCTTTCCGCTGGCGGAAAGGTTTTTTATTGGCATCTGTAAAAAGCCCTGTCATGGAGTTCCTGGTTGTAATTGCCGTTTTTGCCTACATTTTTTACCTGAAAAACTATGCAGACCTCCGCTCGAAGTCCGAGAAGGAGGAAGCCGGCCTGAAAGAAGGTATTGCGCTTTATACTTCTGGCCACACGGAAGCTGCTTTTGCATATTTTGAAGCACAAATTAACGCCAGTCCCAAGTCGTCTGTCGCCTATCTTTACCGCGGGCTGTGCTATAAAGCAATGGGAAATCGGGCGGCAGCAGCCCGGGATTACCAGGCGGGCCTGAGCTTCGATGATCAGGTTTACCAGCTGCACCTCGAATCAGGAAAGCTGCTTCTGGAACAAAACGAAATACATCAGGCCCTTACATCTTTGAACAGTGCAATCCGGTTTGCGAGTGAGCGCGATCCCGAACCTTATCGCCAGCGTGCCCGGGCTCATGCATTGCTGGATAACCAGGAAGCCGCAGCAAAAGACTTCGACCACGCAGCGGCACTTGCAGCCACCCTCAGCAAAATGCCTCCGACCGGGCCAGGAAAGACGCCCCTGCTTGACCGCCGCCTGCTCATCAACCTGATCATGGTTACAGGTACGAGTGCAATCCTGGTAGTCGTGGTGAAAAATGCCGAGAGCATCCATCTCCCCTACCTGGTAGCTGTACTTTCCGCGATTTCGATCGGTTTTGCCGAGCCGCACCGGGGCTGGCTCCTGGCCATTTTCCAGTGTATGCTGCTGCTTGCGGGTTATTTTTTGTTTACAAAATTACCTGAGTCGGGCAGCAAACAGGAGCTGGAAAACTTTTGCCTTTACGGTTCTATGATCCTCACACTCGCTGCGAGCTTCCTCGGTGCATTTTTAAAGAGAGCCCTCAACATGAACTGAAACACGGTAACAGGGTGCTGGTTTGATTTTTTGAAGGGATAAAAAAACGGTACAACGCATCCCATGGAGCAGAACAACGAACAGGTACGCCAGCTGAGAGAAAAAATCCTCGCCAAGCGACAGCAAATCGAGTTTGAAGAAAATGAACTTGAATTTGAAGAAATGGAAAGCCCAGAAAACCGGGAAAATCCGGATACGCTGGAAGAAACCAAAAACTTCAATGATGGTCCTGAAACCGTAGCCGATCCGCAGCTGCTCAGATCGCTGAGTAAGTCAAGACAAGATTTGGATGAGCTATTAAAGCAGCTTTCTGAACTGACGGAAAAATAGCCTCAGAAAATCCGGAGCTTGTCTTCCAGTGTCGCCTTCATCCGTGAGAGCTTAATGATCACGTCCTCCCACTTGGCCGCGTGGCTATTAAAAGGGTCATAGTTTACATAAAGCCGGCCCACGACATCGAAGAGGTCATTCGATTTTTTACTCACAGACGATACCAGGCCGAGTACGTTAAATACGCCGCGGATTTTATGAGCAGTCGGATACGGGTAGCTGCTCGTCGTGATGAAAATCAGCGATCCGTCTTTATAGTAGCATTTAACAGACTTTTTCATAGTACCCGGAACGGTTCATCTTCGCTGGGATCAAAATCCATACCAATTACCTCTATATAGTACCCGGCGGGTACAAAGCTTTACTTTCCTGCTGAAAGCTGTGGATTGTGGCACTTTCTCGAAAACCAGGATAGGATTAAATTCTTCACATCGTAGAAACTGGTAAGCAGTTGCGCAGAATTTATTGTAAATCTCCTGCCTGTGTTTATTTTGCATACGAATACCCCTCCACTTCAATTGCCTGGTCATTGAATGGATCCTCTATAACGTTATAAGAAGTATGAGCCCGGTTGAATTGCATTGCACCGTCCGTGGGGATAGTATCCGCATGTGCCGCACGGGAATTTATGCCAACACTACCCAAAAGGCTGGTTTTTCGGACCAGCTGACCGGATTTTTCGGTGGGATTTTTGACACAAAAGACTGGCCCGCCCGCTGGCATTGCGGCGAATGGTCGGACTTTCACGGGTGGCTTTACATTGCATCCGATCTGCTGATCTGGGCGTCGTACTTCCTGATCCCGTTTTTTCTGATGCGGGTGGCGATGCAGCGGCGCGACTTTCCCTTTCCAAAAACCATCTGGCTCTTCATTGCCTTTATTATTCTCTGCGGGACTTCGCACCTGCTGGATGCCATTATGTTCTGGGTACCCATGTACAGGCTCAGCGCACTGGTGCGGCTTGGTACCGCCATCGTTTCGCTTGGGGCGGTGTACTACCTGTCGCGTATCGTACCCAATATCTTGCTTATCCGGTCGGTAGCCGACTTACAGAAGGAAATTGATGAGCGGAACATCGTGGAAGAAAAACTTCAGGAAACGCAGCGGAGCCTGATCCGGTCCATGGACCAGCTGGAACGCCAGCACGCGCAGCTCAAAAACTTTACGCATATCCTCTCCCATAACCTGCGCAACCATTCCAGCAACATTTCCCAGCTGACGAACTTTATAGACGAAGAAAACCTGGACGCAAATAACAGCGAGATTTTTCAGAAAATCCAGGGGGTGTCGCGGCTCCTCAACAACACGCTCGACGACCTTTCGCAGGTAATCCGCATCCGTGAAAACAAGCTTGAAAACGAAGGGCTGGATATACAGGAAGTGACACGCGAGGTGCTCACCGTCATGAGCGAGGGTCTGAAAGAAAGTGAGACTGATGTGAATACCGAGTTCAGTGAGCGAAAGGTATCATTCCCGAAAATTTACCTGGAAAGCATCCTTATGAATTTGATTTCCAACGGAATAAAATACAGAAAGGATAATGAGCCTGCGCAGATTGCATTGAAAATGTATGTAAATGAAGAGGGCGTAAAAGAGCTGGAATACATGGATAATGGAAAAGGGATTAACCTGGACCTTCATGCGGACAAGATCTTTGGCCTGTACAAAACCTTTCATAAGCACAAGGAAGCAAATGGCGTGGGATTGTTCCTCATCAAAAACCAGATAGAGGCACAGGGGGGCCGGATTCAGGTCTCAAGCAAGGTTAACCAGGGTACTACTTTCAAAATTACGTTCAATGAATATGCTTGACACGCTCTGTGTGATCGATGATGACCCCGTGTTTACGTTTCTGCTGAAGAAAATGATCGAAAAAGCGCAGGTGACGCGGCAAACCCTGTACTTTGAAAATGGGCAGGAAGCGATTGACTTCCTGGAAGCAAACCGGGAACAGCCGGGGACACTTCCGCAACTGATCCTGCTGGATATCAATATGCCGATCCTGGACGGGTGGCAGTTTCTTGATGAATATGCAGTTCTGCATCGTGAACTGGCCAGGAATATCCCTATTTTCATGACCAGCTCCTCCACCGATCCCGAGGACTACAAACGTGCACTGGCCTCGGAATTTATCATTGATTATGTGCGTAAACCTATTTATGTAAAGGAAATCCAAAGCATTGTAGGTCAGGCATCTGTTTTACCCCAATAGTCCCGCCAATTTTTCCGGCAGCTCCTTTTTTGTATTTTAAAAGCACAGGACTGATGCCTGTGCTTTCTTACAAGTGAAAACAGGTCTGAGTGCAAAGACTTTGCGCAAGGATTGATGCCGTGAAAATGCCGGCTTATTCGCCTTTCGCCATCGGCAGACTGTTACGCGACCATTCGCTCCATGATCCTACATAAAGACTTGCTCCTTCCAGGCCAGCCTCTGCCAGTGCCAGTAAAGTATGGCAGGCAGTTACGCCCGAGCCACAATGCACGATCACACGGGAAACATCGATATCGCCGAAAGCAAGCTTGTACTTGGCAGCCAGCGCTGCTGCAGGCAGGAATACGCCTTCCTCGTCCAGATTGGACATGTACGGTATGTTGATGGCTCCCGGAATATGCCCTGCAACCAGATCGATCGGTTCCCCCTCTCCCTGATATCGGTAGTTCTCCCGTACATCGATCACCAGGTATTCCGGCTTTTCGGAAACATCTTTAACGACTTCCAGCGGCACGGTCGGGAGTGTCCAGTTTTCAATCGGATAGTTTTCAGCAGGTTTGACATCCGAGACGGCAGCGGTTACCGGAAGCCCGGCAGCCTTGATTGCCTGCAAGCCGCCACTTACCACATATACTTTCTCGTGACCCGCCGCTTTCAGCATCCACCAGAAGCGCGCAGCTGCATTTGCACCATTTTTATCATCATACACCACCACGGTCGACGCCGGACGAATGCCCAGGGTACCCAGGAACTTGCCAAAATCGTCGGGCTGCGGGAGCGGGTGACGGCCGCCACTGGCAGGGTCCGCTGCTTTGTCCGACAATTCTGTTTCCAGGTCGACAAACTGGGCATTTTCCAGGTGTTCCTGGTTGTAGCGTTCCAATGCATCTGCTCCGCCCCGGGCATCGATAATCACGGGATGGTCTGTGGCCAGCATGGAGGCAAGCTCGCGGCTTTTGATAATGTTCATTGCGGATTTTTGTTGTGACCTTCCGGCCGGTGGCTCGTCTGAGTGATACCGGCAAAAAAACCAATTTCCATCCTCATTTCCTCATGCTGCTGCCTGGAATCTCGCTGCACGGGTGGAATTTATTTCAGGATCAATTCACTGATTTTTGAGAACTCGGTATGCGGCGCCATGGCTTTGACGATTCCATTGCGGTCGAGCAGGATGAAGTAAGGTGTTTCGCTGATCTGATAGCGATGGTTGAAGCCGTAAGATTCCGGTACGGGCACAAACCCGCAATTTCGTTTCGGGATTGCCCGGAGGCATTCCTCCTCGGTGTTCAGCGTGGTACCTAAGGAAACGATTTCAATGCCCTTCCGCCGGTTTTCTTCCAGAAATGCTGAAATCACGCGGGTACTTGCCAGGGTATAAAGCGGCTTCTCATACCGCACCCAGAATCCCAGTAGTACGTATTTGCCGCGCAGCTTTTCCGAGTCATACTGTTTGCCATCCAGACCGGTCATGACAAATGGCGCAAGCGGTTCTCCTACTTCCGGCATCAGGTCGGGATTGTGCATGACTGCACCATTGCTTTGCACATACACCTGGCTCCTGCGAATGACCTCAAACGACGATGCCTGTCCATATTTATCAATGAGCGGCTGGGTCAGGTATTGCCCGGGATTGCGTTTGAGGAGCTGATCGTAGGCATCATAGGGCATGCGCCTCCCGGTTGCATGATCCACAATCGGGGTATTTCTGTTGATGGCGTACTGCTGGCTTACTTTTCCATTGTACCGCGACACCTTCGGCCCGTCCGACTGGGCAGCACATTGAAAGCTGAAAGCTATAATCAGGCAGCACGCCATGACCCACAGGAAGTAAAATCCCCTACCCCTTATTTTCCCCGGATTTGATTGTATTAGTACCAAAAAAATGATATTTTTAGAAACTGAACGCATTCGGATAACGTTCTTATAACTGCCATGCCTGCCACAATATTTCAAGGCTAAACGACTTTAAAGAAATTAGGATGTACGAGCGGATCAGAGAAAAGCTGGGAATTTTGGCCGATGCGGCCAAGTACGATGTATCCTGCTCTTCGAGCGGCAGTAACCGGAAAAATGAGAACAAAGGCTTGGGCGATGCTACCGGAATGGGCATTTGCCACAGCTACACGGAGGACGGCAGGTGCGTGTCGCTGCTGAAAATATTACTGACCAACCACTGCATATACGATTGTGCCTTTTGTGTCTCCCGCCGCAGCAACGACGTAAAGCGCGCAGCTTTTACCGTGGAGGAGGTCGTGGAGCTTACCATTAATTTTTACCGTAGAAATTACATCGAAGGGCTTTTTCTGAGTTCGGGCATTTTCAAAAATGCGGATTACACGATGGAAAGGCTCGTGAGGATTGTCAAAAAACTGCGGACAGAAGAAAATTTCAATGGCTACATTCACCTCAAAACCATTCCCGGTGCAAGTGAGGAGTTGCTGAAAGAAGCCGGCTTGTACGCCGACAGAATGAGCATTAACCTCGAAATGCCCACAGAAAATGGTTTAAAGCTGCTGGCCCCCGAGAAATCACATGAAGATGTAAAAAAGCCGCTCCATTTCATTCAGCAGAATATTACTCAGTTTTCCAGTGAAAAGGCGCTGATCAAAAGTACTCCCAAGTTTGTTCCGGCCGGCCAAAGTACCCAGATGGTCATAGGCGCCACGCCCGAATCAGACCAGGAGATCCTGCATACGGCAAGTGCCTTTTACAAGGATTATTCACTGAAAAGGGTTTACTACTCGGGCTATGTACCCATCAGCAATGACAAGCGGCTGCCGGGCATTGGCAGTCAGGTTTCGATGGTGCGTGAAAACCGGTTGTACCAGGCCGACTGGCTGATGCGCTTTTACGGTTTTGATGTTCAGGAAATACTGGATGACGCAAACCCGCATCTGGACATTGAGGTAGATCCAAAGCTTGGCTGGGCATTGCGCAATCTCGAACAATTTCCGGTAGATGTAAATACGGCCGATTACCGGATGATCCTTCGTGTACCCGGAATCGGGGTTTCCTCGGCAAAAAAGATCGTGCAGGCACGCAAGTTCGGCAGGCTGCACCGTGATCAGCTGGTCAAAATCGGGATCTCCTTTAACAAGGCAAAGCATTTCATCCGCTTTGCCGACAGTCCTTTTCAGCTGCGGGATTATGAATCATCGCATATCCGCAATATCATTTTATCCGAAAGTAAGAGCAAGTACCTGCGCACTGCACACAACCAGCTTTCTCTTTTTTAATGGAACTATATGTTTTTGACGGTACCTTTGAAGGTTTGCTCTCAGCTGTGTTCGAGATGTACCAAAAGAAGGCTGGCGCTGTGAAGCTGGTGAGCCGCGCACACTTTTACCCGGATGCTTTCCAGGAAGTATTTGAGGTGATCAGCGAGGACGAAAAAGCCAGGCGGGTGTGGGCCGGCTTGTCTAAAAAATGCGGTAAGGAATGGATGATGCATTTCTACAAAGCATTTTTGTCCGAGCAGGGCGCTACTTTCCAGGATTTGCTTGATTTTGCACGCTACATTTTCGATCAGCCAGAGGGGGCTGTCGAAAACTATGGGAACCCGCACGTACTTGCCGTCTCGCAAATGGCTCGGAAAGTACACCGTGAAAAACACCGGATGGAGGCATTTATCCGCTTTCAGCAAACGAGCGACGGGATTTACTATGCGCACATTGAACCTGACTTCAATGTGCTGCCCCTGCTGATCCGCCATTTCAGAGACCGGTATGCTGACCAGAAATGGATTATTTATGATTTGAAGCGGAAGTATGGCTTATTTTATGATCTTGAAAAAGTAGAGGAAATTACCTTTGAATTTTCCCAGGAAATGTCGCCGGCACTGAATGCGCTGTCGCAGCAGCTGCTGGATCCAAAGGAGGAACTTTATACTTTACTTTGGAAAGACTACTTCCGCAGTGTAAACATTCCTTCCAGGAAAAATATGAAGCTGCATATCCGCCACGTCCCCAGGCGGTACTGGAAGTACCTTTCTGAAAAACAGGCCTAGTTTCGATGCTTTTTTAGGGTAAGCAAAACGAAAGTCCGGTTGTTTTTTGTTGATTGATGAAAGTAATATTCTCAGTATGATTGAAAAAGCAACCGGCCGGCTGGCCAGGAATGTGGTCATTACGCTTATCCTCATCACCAATATCGGCTGCGACCAGATTTCGAAGAACATCGTGCGGCAAAAAGTAGGCTTCTACGAGCGCATTGATATAATCAAAGATCATCTTACGGTTACCTATGTTGAAAATCCGGGTGCATTCCTGAGCATCGGGAGTTCACTGCCGCCTGCATTACGCCTTACTATTCTGTCAGTGATCCCGCTGATCACTCTTCTTTTCGGTATTTTCTACCTGCTGACTCAAAGAAGCCTCACCCGGATGAGTACCCTCGCCCTGAGCTTTGCAATTGGCGGAGGTATCGGCAACATTTATGACCGAATGATCCACGGCTCTGTGACAGACTTTCTCCATGTCAAATTCGGGATTGTACAAACCGGCATTTTCAACATGGCAGACGTGTCCATTGTTACCGGCATGCTCATTTTCTTTGTCCAGGCCTACTCACGGCAAGCCCGGCGCCTGCTGAGGTACACCAAATAAGTATCCAGCTCTTATTTCAATCCGGATTTAAAATAGCATATACATGAAAAAAGCTCCTTTCGGAGCTTTCTTCATGTATATCAATCAGTATGCGCTGATCAGGATGCTGCAACGGACCTGCGGATGATATTCAATGCTGATCCAGCCCTGAACCACTCTATCTGCTGTTCGTTGTAGGTATGGTTTACCGGGAACTCGTCGATGGTACCATCATTGTGATGCAGCACGATTGTCAGCGGCTGTCCTTCTGAAAAGGTTTGCAGTCCGAGGATGTCAATCGTATCGTCTTCCTGAATCTTGTCGTAATCTGCATTGTTAGAAAATGTCAATGCAAGCATACCCTGCTTTTTCAGGTTGGTTTCGTGGATACGGGCAAACGACTTGGTCAGGATTGCACGTACACCCAGGAAGCGCGGCTCCATAGCTGCATGTTCACGGGAAGAACCTTCGCCGTAGTTTTCATCTCCCACAACAATCGTAGCAATGCCGTGCGCCTTGTAGTCACGTTGTACGGCAGGTACTTCGCTGTACTGGTTTGTCAGCTGGTTTTTAACGGTGTTGGTTTTCTCGTTATAATAGTTAACCGCACCAATCAGCATGTTATTGGAAATGTTATCCAGGTGACCGCGGTATTTCAACCACGGACCTGCCATTGAAATATGGTCAGTCGTACATTTTCCTTTGGCCTTGATCAGCAGTTTCAAACCTTTCAGGTCGGTACCTTCCCATGCAGGGAATGGAGCCAACAGTTGAAGACGGTCAGAATCAGGACGAACAAGTACCTGTACCTGGCTTCCGTCTTCGGCAGGTGCCTGGTAACCCGCATCTTCCACAGCATAACCATGTGTAGGAAGTTCAAGACCGCTCGGTTCATCAAGCATTACTTCCTGGCCTTCCACATTCACCAGCTTGTCCGTACGGGGATCGAAGGTCAGGCGGCCGGCAATAGCCATGGCTGTAACAATTTCCGGAGAGGCTACAAACGAGTGCGTGTTAGGATTACCATCTGCACGTTTGGAGAAGTTACGGTTAAACGATGTGATGATGGAGTTTCTTTCTCCTTTTTCAGCACCATGGCGTGCCCACTGTCCGATACAAGGTCCGCAGGCATTGGCCAGCACTACCCCGCCGATCTCGGCAAAAGTATCCAGGTAGCCATCGCGTTCAACAGTATAACGCACCAGCTCGGAGCCGGGCGTAATGGTATATTCTGAACTTACGGTCAGTTTTTTGTCAACAGCCTGACGTGCCAGTGAGGCAGCGCGGCTTACATCTTCGTAGGAAGAGTTGGTACAAGATCCGATCAGACCTACTGAAAGTTCTTCAGGCCAGCCATTTTCACGCACTGCAGTTGCAAACTTGGACAGCGGCCACGCCAGATCCGGCGTGAATGGTCCGTTGATATGCGGTTCCAGTGTCGAAAGGTCAAGCTCGATCAGCTGATCATAGTAAGTAGCAGGATCTGCATACACCTCATCGTCGGAGCGCAGGTTGGCTGCCACCGCATCCGCTGCGTCAGCGATCTCGGCACGCTCGGTGGCACGCAGGTAAGCTGCACTTCTGCGGTCATAGGCAAAAATCGAAGTAGTTGCCCCGATTTCAGCACCCATGTTACAGATCGTCGCTTTACCGGTTGCAGAAATGCTTTCAGCACCGTCGCCGAAATATTCAACCACATACCCTGTACCACCTTTTACAGTCAGCTGACCCGCAACCCAAAGAATCACATCTTTGGCAGCTGTCCAGCCGCTCAGCTTGCCGGTAAGTTTCACACCGATCAGCCTTGGCATCTTAAGCTCCCAAGCAAGTCCTGACATCACATCGCTGGCATCAGCGCCACCCACACCAATCGCGATCATTCCCAGACCACCGGCATTGGGCGTATGGGAGTCTGTACCGATCATCATACCGCCCGGGAATGCATAATTTTCAAGCACTACCTGGTGAATGATACCGGCACCAGCGCGCCAGAAACCCAAACCATATTTATTGGAAACGGACGAGAGGAAATCGTAAACTTCTTTATTTTTATCAACGGCATTCTGTAAATCAGGGGTTGCTCCCACTTCCGCCTGGATCAGGTGATCACAGTGTACGGTGGAAGGTACCGCTACCTGCGGACGTCCTGCCTGCATAAACTGCAGAAGCGCCATTTGCGCAGTAGCATCCTGCATAGCCACGCGGTCCGGAGCAAAATCTACATATGACTTACCACGTTCGTATACCTGGGTAGGAGTTCCTTCCCATAAGTGAGAGTATAAAATCTTCTCTGCCAAGGTCAAAGGCCGCCCTGCTATATTCCGAGCAGCTTCCACTCTTTCCTGCATGCGGGCATACACGCCCTTAATCATGTCTAAGTCAAAAGCCATAGTAAATAACTATTATTGAGATTATCGGTTGTCAATAAACACGCGAAAGTACTAAATTACAAAACATAACAGGGCATGGAGATCCTTTTTCCACCCTATTTAGCATGATTATGAACTAGTCTTCTCCATTGATAACCGAACCCCAAATCAAATTGTTCTGGAGTGCGGTACATTTCAAAAATTATTTGAAATAAAATCCTGCAAAGGGTTGGGGCACACGGCACATATTTATGCGACAAGGCAGCAACTTTGATTTTTTGTCCCATTCTACCCTATATTTGGACAATCAAACTGCTACCAGATCCCTTAAATCAAAAGATATGTCAAAGAATCTGGTGATCGTAGAGTCACCGGCGAAGGCCAAAACCATTGAGAACTATCTAGGACAGGATTTCACCGTAAAATCGAGCTTCGGGCACGTTCGTGACCTTCCGGAGCATGATATGGGGGTGGATGTGGAACATGGTTTTCAGCCCTCGTACGAGATCTCTTCCGATAAAGTTAAGGTGATATCCGAGCTTAAAAAGCTCGCCAAAGATGCCGAAGTGTGGCTGGCGACGGATGATGACCGCGAGGGCGAAGCCATCTCGTGGCACCTGAAAGAAGCATTGGGACTACCCGATGATACCAAGCGGATTGTGTTCAGGGAAATCACCAAATCAGCGCTGCAGAATGCCATAGCCAGGCCCCGGACCATTGATGCCGACCTGGTGGATGCACAGCAGGCGCGCCGGATTCTGGACCGCCTGGTAGGATACGAACTTTCGCCCGTCCTCTGGAAGAAAATCCGGATTGGAAAACAAAACCTTTCTGCCGGCCGTGTACAATCTGTAGCAGTACGGATTATTGTAGAAAGAGAGCGTGAGATCGATGCTTTCAAAAGCAAAAGCAGCTACAAGATCACAGCACGGTTTGACCTGGGAAATGGCAAGATCCTGAATGCCGAGCTTCCGCGTAATTTCACGACCGAAGACGAGGCTGTCAAATTCCTGGAAAGGTGCGTGGGTGCTCAGTTTTCTATCAAAAACCTGGAAGTAAAACCTGCTAAAAAAACCCCTGCACCCCCTTTTACGACTTCTACCCTGCAACAGGAAGCATCCCGTAAGCTGAGCTTTTCGGTGGCACAGACCATGAGCGTAGCCCAGCGGCTGTACGAAGCCGGTAAGATCTCCTATATGCGTACCGACTCTACAAACCTGTCGGAAGAGGCACTCGATAAGGCCAAGCAGCAGATCACCCGCGAGTATGGCCAGGATTTCCACCACCGCCGGATTTTCAAGACCAAGTCAGAATCCGCGCAGGAAGCGCACGAAGCCATCAGGCCTACCGACTTTTCGACCCTGCAGGGCAGCAGCGACCGCAACGAGCAGCGTCTGTATGAGCTGATCTGGAAGCGCGCGATCGCCTCGCAGATGTCTGATGCACAGCTCGAACGCACGACGGCGACGATCGGCATTTCGACCACGAACGAGGAGCTTGTGGCGCAAGGCGAGGTGATCAAGTTTGAGGGCTTTCTGAAAGTGTACATGGAGTCAAGTGATGAGGAGGGGGATGAGGAACAAAAAGGAATGCTGCCTCCGCTGAACATCAGCCAGATACTCAACCTGGCAGATATGAAAGCTACGGAACGTTTTACGCGTAACCCGCCGCGCTATACGGAAGCGAGTCTGGTCAAGAAACTGGAAGAAATGGGGATCGGACGTCCGTCCACCTATGCACCCACGATTTCCACGATCCTGAAAAGGGAGTATATTGTTAAGGAAGACAGGCCGGGTACAGAAAGGGAATTTAAAGAATTCACCCTGGCATCTGATCAGATCAAGAGCAAGGTCAACAAGGAAATATACGGTTCTGAGAAATCGAAGCTTTTCCCGACAAGTGCGGGAATGGTGGTGAATGATTTTCTGGTAAGCCACTTTAATGATATCATTGATTACTCCTTTACGGCCAATGTCGAAAAAGACTTTGACCATATAGCAGAAGGTAGCCTGGCGTGGCGTCAGATGATCAAAAACTTTTATACTCCGTTTCAGAAAAAAATAGCGGAGGTAAAAGAAGAAGCATTTGACAAAAGCCTGACCTCCCGAGACCTGGGCGAAGATCCCGCCACTGGCAAAAAAGTGTCTGTGCGAATCGGAAAGTATGGTCCTTATGTGCAGATCGGTGATGTGGAAGACGAAGAAAAGCCACGATTCGCCAGCCTGCAGAAAGGTCAGCTCATGGAATCCATCACCCTGGATGAGGCATTTGAGCTTTTCAAGCTGCCTCGGCAGGTGGGCTTTTATGAGGATAAAGATCTGGTTGTCAATGTGGGTAAGTTCGGACCTTACGTAAAGCACGACGGAAAGTATTATTCCCTGGCGCGTACCGACGATCCGATGGCGGTTACGGAAGAGCGGCTTATCCAGATCATCACTGAAAAGCGGGTAGCGGAACTCAGCCGCACTATCAAGGAATTCAGTGAAGATGCTGATGTAAAGGTACTTAATGGAAAATACGGTCCTTATATCGCATTTGGTAAAAAGAATGTAAAAATCCCGAAAGGTACCGAGCCGGGAGCCCTCACCTATGAGGAGGTGGTGAAGCTCGCCGCCGAAACACCCGATAAGCCGGCAGGTCGTGGCGCTGCCCGCAAGCCGGCTGCAAAGGCTGCCCCGAAAGAGCCTGCTGCAAAATCTCCGGCTGCCAAAACTGCCGCAAAATCCGCTGCTGCCAAGAAGCCGGCAGCGAAGAAAGCCGCAGGCAAAAGCTGATGTATCTGCCACGGATGCACGGATTTTCACGAATGCAATGCGCTGTCCTTAATTCGTGTACATTCGTGCATTCGTGGCTTTAAAGTAAATATCCAGGTCAATGAAAAAACTTGTAGTTCTGTCGGGAGCG
Source organism: Dyadobacter sandarakinus (assembly GCF_016894445.1). Classification (NCBI taxonomy): domain Bacteria; kingdom Pseudomonadati; phylum Bacteroidota; class Cytophagia; order Cytophagales; family Spirosomataceae; genus Dyadobacter; species Dyadobacter sandarakinus. The sequence goes on along the minus strand of NZ_CP056775.1, from coordinate 718,488 downwards.
GGAGTGAGTGCGGAAAGTGGCATCAGCACTTTCCGGGACAATAATGGACTTTGGGACAATTACCGCATTGAAGATGTAGCTACGCCCGAAGCCTGGGAGAAAAACCAGGAGCTGGTGCTCGACTTTTATAATCAGCGCCGCAAGCAGGCCTTTACAGTAAAACCCAATGCCGCCCACTATGGGCTGGCAGCATTGGAAAAGCACTTTGACGTAACCATTATCACGCAAAATGTCGATAACCTGCATGAAATTGCCGGCTCGACCAACGTGATACACCTGCACGGCGAACTGTTTAAATCCAGAAGCACCAAAAACCCTGACCTGGTGTACCAGATGGAATCCTGGGAGCTGAACCCAGGTGACCTTTGCGAACTCGGCAGCCAGCTTCGCCCGCATATTGTGTGGTTTGGTGAGGAAGTACCCATGATGGAAGTGGCCGTGGAAGTAGCCGAGCAGGCCGACATTTTTGTCATCATCGGCACTTCGCTTGCAGTGTATCCTGCCGCCGGTCTGGTCCATTACATAGGAGCTTCCAAACCCATTTACATCATTGATCCTGCTAAACCCGACATTCATCTGAAACCGAACATGACCTTCATTAAGGAAAAAGCGACTGTCGGAATGGAAATCCTTGTTAATAACCTGATTGCTGAATAATACCCATGCAACTACTTGACGGGAAGGCTATATCTTCCCAAATCAAAGCCGAAATCAAAGAAGAAGTTGAAAAGTGGATTGCCGGTGGCGGCAAAAAGCCGCATCTGGCGGCGATCCTCGTAGGCAATAACGGAGCCAGTGAAACCTACGTTGCTTCCAAGATCCGGAGCTGCGAGGAAATCGGCTTCACCTCTACCCTGCTCCGCTTTGAGCCTGATGTTACCGAGGAAGAGCTGCTCAATGCCGTAGCCACGCTCAATAATGATCCGGATGTAGACGGCTTCATTGTACAACTTCCGCTGCCGGGCCATATTTCTGAAAATACGGTTATGGAGGCTGTCAATCCCGCGAAGGATGTAGACGGGTTTCATCCTGTGAATGTGGGTAAAATGTGCAAAGGACTGCCTGCTTACATTTCAGCTACACCTTTCGGTATTCTGGAAATGCTGATCCGGGCAGGCATTGAAACCAGCGGAAAACATTGCGTGGTCATCGGAAGAAGCCAGATCGTGGGCCTGCCCATGAGCATTCTGATGCAGCGTAATGCCTATCCCGGCAACTGTACTGTAACCATCACGCACAGCAAAACGCAGAACCTCAAAGAAATCTGCCAGACTGCAGACATCCTGATCGTTGCATTGGGGCGACCTGAGTTTGTAAAGGCCGATTACGTGAAGGAAGGCGCAGTGGTGATCGACGTAGGAATATCCCGCGTAGCCGACGCTACCCGCAAAAGCGGCTTTGCAATTAAAGGCGATGTGGACTTCAATGATGTTGCGCCCAAAACGAGCTACATTACCCCGGTACCCGGCGGTGTAGGACTGATGACCATCTGCGGACTGCTGACAAACACATTCAAAGCGGCCAAAAAAGAGATTTACCAGTAAGTATAAATGTATATATTGCAGCAAATGCCATTTTTATGAGTATTGTCAGCAATAATATCAAGTATCTGAGAAGGCTGAACGGGCTGACGCAGGAGCAGTTCGCCAGGAAAATCGCTATCAAAAGGTCGCTGCTTGGCGCCTATGAGGAAGCACGCGCCAATCCCAACCTGACCAACCTGAAGAACATGGCGGCAGCGTTCGGGATCACGGTGGATAACCTGCTCAAAAACGACCTGAGAAAGCTGCGCGAGACGCCCGATTTGTCTTTGCCGCTGAATGGTGCCCGGCCCATGACCGTATCACACTCCGGTACTACTTCCCCGGGCAATGCACGTCTGCAGGTTTTCTCGGATCCGCAGCCTTTGTCCAAAATACTGGAACAATACCCGGCGCCGGAGGCTGAGATCCGCACGGTTTCAAGGCAGGTAAACCTGAAACCGGTAAGTGGAGAACCAGTACCGCCAGCTGCTTCACGCTCCAAAGAGGCTGTTGCTGCGCCGGTAATCCAGCCTGCGGCACCTCAGCCGCAGTTTCCGGTTTTTAACAATCAGTATACCACTGCCGGCATCACGGCTCCTGCTACGGACACTTTTGCAACCATACAGTGGGTGGCCCGAAGCCGTGAAAGTGAGTACCTCGCCAATTTTCAGAATCCCGCATATCTCTCTCAATTACCTGTTTTCCAACTTCCTAATCTCTCCGCAGGCTACTATCGTGCATTTGAAGGCGGACAGGATTTCCCATTTGCCGGCTCCCTGCTGATCGGGACATTTGTGCGGAACTGGTATGAAATACAGGATGGCATGCAATACGTTTTTGTGCTGCGCAATGCCGGAGTTGTGTACAGGAAGGCATTTAACCAGGTAAAAACAACAGGTAACCTGCTGCTGCTTTCGGACCTTCGGGATATAGGGGAAATGCAGGTACCCTTGCAGGACGTGTACGAAGTGTGGGAGATCAGAGCATTTGTAAGTGCCCAGCTCCCTCCGCCACAGCCGTCGCTCGACAAGATTGCCGCGCTGGCAGACGAACTGCAGAAGGAGCTGGATCAGTACCGGGCGGGCTGACCTACTTTCGCAATGCGACGAAAAGGGCGTCGATTTTGGGAAGATCCTTGCTTTTCGGAGCTGATTCTACAATCGATACGCCAAGCTGATACCATAATCCATCACCCGCTGTAATGTACTTACCAGGCTTGTTCGGGCGGGACCGCGCGGCCATGTCTGCCAGAAAATCGGCACGGTACACGGTATCCATAATCTTCTGAAGCTTTGGCCAGTCCAGTTGCTGTGGTTTCTCGCCAAGCTTGGATAATGTGAGCATTTTTGTTGCAAATGACGCTTTCAGATCCAGCGTAAACGGCTGACCATCGCCTATTTCCAGGTAAGTCATCTCAAAAGGCTTTTCCTTTCCACTGGCTTCGAAGATCGCCTGCATAAATTCCTGAAGGAAATAGGTCCACCGCTCTTTATCCACAGGATAAATCGTCACATTCTTGTTATTTTCTTCAAGCTCGATCTCAATAAAATCCTCATATTCCACTTCCTCGCGCTTCCTGATCATTTTGGATGACCCGAAGATCTCACCAAATTCATTGATCCACACGGGCGGTACTTTGCCGCTCCAATGGTAATCGTCATTGGCAGTGAACCCTTCGTCGATCAGATCTTCCTCGCTCATTTCGTCCCGCTCGGTGTAGGTAATGCCAAAATCAACCCAGAGCTCTATGGCAGAACGAACATCCAGCCGCAAGGTATAGAAGTGCGAAAATGGCGCCGGGGTAATGGGTGCGGTCTGGAAACGGATGGTGTATTCGGCAGGTATTTGAAGGTCTTTATCCATGTAATGCTTTCAGTATCTGATTAATCGTAGCACGTTTATCGACTTTATCCGTCGGTGTTTTGCTGAATCGGGGCGTAAAGTAAGTATGTTTTGGGACTTCATAAGCATGCAGTTTGTCCGCAGCCGCCCTGTAAACTGCAGTTTCCAGCGCTGCATCGCTTTGTCCCTCAATGACCAGCACGAGTTTCTGACCCAGTTTTTCATCTTCCACATACCACGAAAAAAAAGGGCCGTGGAAAGCCAGCGCTTCCAGGATCTGCGCAAGCGTATTGTCAATATGGTCCAGCACAATTTTGACACCGCCCGAATTGATTACCTGATCCGCACGTCCCGTCCACCGGAAGGTATTGCCGCTGATTTCTACCAGATCGTTGGTTTGTACCCGTTCATTATTTGTAACGTCACCTTCCACAAACAGGCAGCCGCGCTCATCCGTACCGAAGCGGATGCCGGGAAGAAAGGTGTAACTATCCTCGGCTTCCGCCCCGTTCAGCCTGCGCAGGGCCACATGCGAGACCGTCTCCGTCATCCCATAACTCTGATATACGGGTACTGACAGGGTTCTCACACGGCTTTGCAATGCAATACTGACGGGCGCTCCGCCAAGCAGGATTTTGCCGGTACGTTGGATATGATCCTGCAAAAGGGAATTGTCCAGGCAGGTACTGAGCTGCATGGGCACCATGGCAATGAAGTCAAATGAGCTACTGTCGGGTACCTGCTCAAACGGATTACCAGCCGGCTCCACGATCATCAGCTCCCACCCCAGTTCCATACCCCTCACCAGCATCATCAATCCGGCAATGTACCCGGTATTCAAACACACCAATGCTTTCGTACCCTTCCCGAGACCGAGTGCGGTACCCGTCATCGCAGCACTGGCGACCAGCTGACTGCGCCGGATGATGATTTTTTTGGGCAAACCGGTGGAACCCGAAGTTTGCAGCTCAAAACGCTGCTGTCCCGAACGCCACTTTTGCATAAAGTCATAGGCCTGCGCAAAGTAAGGATGCGCAGGCCTGGGCTGTTCTCCAATCACATGAATACTCGTCGTCCAATTCATTCTGCTGCTTTTTTAAAGCTTCCGGCCCATCGTGCAGGTGCCGGGGGTATGGGGAAAGTTATGCATTTGTTTTTGAAGGAAATCTAAACAATCTGTAATTTCGCACATCACGGCAGGCGGCTGAAATGCATTGCAAATGCCGCTTCCGCATTCATCTTCATTTATTTTCCGAAAAATATGTCAAGTACCGCCCGGTGGGAAACCATCAAACAATATGAGGACATCCTCTTTACACTGCACGAAGGAATTGCAAAAATCAGCATAAACCGGCCGCACAAGCACAATGCCTTTACCCCGCAGACCGTCACAGAAATGATTGACGCCATGCACATCTGCCGCGAAGATCCGCGGATTGATGTCATCATCCTTACCGGCGAGGGTGGCAAGGCATTCTGCTCCGGCGGCGACCAGTCGGTGCGCGGCCATGGCGGATATGTAGGCGACGACCACGTGCCGCGCCTCAATGTACTTGACCTTCAGCGTATGATCCGCACGATCCCCAAAGCCGTCATCGCGATGGTAGCGGGCTGGGCGATCGGTGGCGGGCACGTTCTGCATGTGATCTGCGACATTACGATCGCAGCCGACAATGCGCGCTTCGGACAAACCGGTCCAAAGGTAGGAAGCTTTGACGGCGGCTTTGGGGCCTCCTATCTGGCACGCATCGTAGGTCAGAAAAAAGCGCGGGAAATATGGTTCCTGTGCGACCAGTACGATGCCCAGGAAGCATTGGACATGGGGCTCGTGAACAAGGTAGTACCTTTGGACAACCTGGAAGCTACTACCCTTGAATGGGCTAAAAAGATCCAGGAAAAAAGCCCGCTGGCCATACGCATGCTGAAAAGCGCATTCAATGCCGAGCTGGACGGTCAGGCTGGTATCCAGGAGCTGGCAGGCAATGCCACACTTTTATACTACCTGAGCGAAGAAGCCAAGGAAGGGCAGCAGTCATTCCTGGAAAAAAGAAAACCTGATTTCAGCAAGTACCCTAAATTTCCCTGATTCATCAGGCACCGGCAAGCAGCACTACAATGAATTACTGGCTAGTTAAATCTGAACCATTCAAGTACTCCTGGGACCATCTGGTAAAGGATAAAGAGGGCATGTGGGATGGCGTGCGCAACTATGCGGCCCGCAATAACCTCATGGCTATGAAAAAGGAAGACCTGGTACTGTTTTACCACAGCAATGAAGGCAAGGAAGTGGTAGGGCTGGCAAAGGTATCCAAAGAGCATTACCCCGATCCTACCACGGATGATCCGGCCTGGGTAGTGGTGAATGTTGAACCGGTGGAAAAGTTTCCGAAAACGGTAACGCTGGCGCAGATCAAGGCTGACGAGCGCCTGAAAGATATGGCACTGGTCAAATTGTCCAGACTGTCCGTAGTACCGGTGAAACGCGAAGAATTTGACATCATTATCGGTCTTGCGCATGAATCCTAGCCCGGGACGACTTCTGTATGGGCTGATGTGCACGGCGCTGGTCTGCCTTTGGGCGATGGTGTCCGTGGCGCAGGGCGTCAGGCGGGTGGAGCTGCCGCTTGCCGGCAACACGGCTTACCAGTGTGTTCCATTGGGAAAGCAGGGAGTGCTGCTGGTATCCAAGCCGGACAAGAGTACTTTCAACGTACAAAAATTTGATACGGAGCTGAACCGCATCTGGTCCATCGACGGGCCCATTGAATCCAATCTGGATTACATTGCCTCATCTTACGATGGACAGGCTGTTTTCCTGCTTTTCAGCAAATACAGAAGTTCACTTTACCAGATCGTGAAGGTAAATGTAGGGCCGGGTTTTGTGGAAACATTTACGATCAATACCCTGGACCGCTTTGAGATTACTGATTTCAAAACACTGGGATACTCCGTGTTTATGGCTGGTATGGTCCGCAATGAGCCGGTACTCGTTTTTACCCAGCTTACCACCTCGCAGACAAAAGTATTGCCATCGGCCATCAAGGGTTCCAATGCCATCCAAACCGTGGAGGTGGACACCACCCACCGCCTCGTGAATGTTTGTTTTGCGGTTAAAAAAGGCAGGCAAACGCGCATTGTGGCGCGCTCCTATGAAGAAACCGGAGAGCTTTATACGCAGGTTTCCGTGGAGCCGGAAGATGATTTTTCATTGCTCAGCGGAAGGTTGCAGGTACTCAGCGACTCGGTCAGGATCGTAATCGGAACGTATGGCTACCGCAATATGCAAAGCAGCTCGGTTGCCGCGTCCCAGGGATTGTATATCAGTAAAATTGTGAATGACACGCCCGTTTTTACGCGTTACCACAGCTTTACAGATTTTCGTAATTTCTTTAACTTCATGAATGAGCGGCAGCAGGAAAAAATGGAGCGCCGCATCCGCAAGAAAAAAGAGAGCGGGGACGATGTTAAGCTGAATTACCGCCTGCTGGTGCATGATATTGTTCCAAGAAATAATGATTTTCTGCTTGTTGCAGAAGTATTTTACCCCGAATACCGATACCAGAGCCCCGGTATGATGGGCATGGGCTACGGCGGATTCATGGGCTATCCCTTCGGGATGGGACTTTACAATCCTTACCTGTGGAATCCCATGTACGGAGGGAGAGGCGGCTACAATCAGCAGGTGTTCGACGGATTTACCTATACCCATGCAGTGGTCGCCGACATTGACCAGAACGGACGGCTGATCTGGGATAACAGCCTCAGCTTTGACCGTGTAAAAAGCATGGAGCTGAAAGAAAAGATTAAGGTACAGACCTTGCAAAATGGCAGCTCGAAACTGGTGTACAGCCACAATGGCGCCATCCGCAGCAAGCTGATCCAGGGCGACCGCGTACTTGACGGCGACCAGGCCATTCCCATTGAAACCAGCATGGAAGGAGATAAAGTACGCCGCACCAGCACAGATGACATTGATTACTGGTACGACAACTTTTATATTACCTGGGGCGAGCAGCGCATTGTCAATCCGGCAGGTGATGCACAAACGAGAGGACGCAGGAACGTGTTTTATCTGAACAAAATCGCATACTAGCTATTCGGCGGTCGGCGGTCGGCGGTCGGCGGTCGGCGGTCGGCGGTCAGGAACTCACTCTGTTATTACCAGGTTCCCAATAAAATAATTAGTCACGCAAAAAAGCCGAAAGCTGACAGCCGAAAGCCAACAGCCTACAGCCACCAGCCATTCAAAACAACCATCCCATTGATCACCATTTCCCCAACACACCATACCGACTACCAGCTGATCGACAGCGGTGGTTTTGAGAAGCTGGAAAAATTTGGCCCATACGTACTTTCAAGGCCCGAGCCACAGGCTATCTGGGATAAGTCGCTGTCAGAAGCAGAGTGGGAACAACGTTCCAATGCGGTTTTTAAAAAGGATAAGAACTCACAGGAAAAAGGTCAGTGGATCCAAAAAGGGGAAATGCCCGAAAGGTGGATATTCCAGTACCGTCACAAAAACCTGCATTTACGTTCAAAACTGGCCCTTTCCGCTTTCAAACACGTAGGCGTATTTCCCGAGCAGGCCACCAACTGGGATTACATTGCGGACAGCCTTACCGGGCTTGCGGCTGAAAAACCTTCGGTGCTTAACCTTTTTGCCTATACAGGCATTGCATCACTGGCTGCCCGCGCCGGAGGTGCCGATGTGACCCACGTAGATTCCGTAAAGCAGGTGATCAGCTGGTCGCGGGAAAATATGGAGCTGAGCGGACTCAATAATATTCGCTGGGTGGTGGAAGATGCATTGAAATTTGTTCAGCGCGAAGTCCGCCGCGGTAACCAGTACAACGGGATCATACTCGACCCGCCGGCTTACGGCCGCGGTCCCGACGGAGAAAAATGGCTGCTGGAAGAAAGTCTGAACGAGATACTCCGCCTGTGTGCGCAGTTGCTCAAAAAGGAAAATTACTTTTTTATCATCAACCTGTATTCACTTGGTTTTTCAGCATTAATTGTGGAAAACCTGATGAAGGCACACTTTGGTGACCGGGTTACTCCTGAGTTCGGAGAGCTCTTTATACCCGATTCTTTTGGTAAAAAGCTGCCGCTGGGCGTGTTTGCACGCTTCTCCGACCGGAACACCGGAACAGAATAAATTGTCTCAAAAATCAGAGCGCATTGAATTTGAATCATATGGCCCGGCTTTCCTGTCTGCTGCTCAGCGCCTTGCTGTGGACGATCCTGCTATCGTCCTGCCAGAGCGATGCGCGAAATGCCACGCGGATTCCGCCGGTCGTCAAGAAAACCCGCGCACAGTGGCAGGATGATGCGATGGCCTCCCTGACCGATCTGATCGGCCGCGGTATTGATACGGATATTAATTATTTCAAAAGGGCAAGGATTTACTTTGAGCGGGAGCAGTACACCAAAGCGCTGGACGATATCAATAAATCCATTTATGAACAAAACAATTCCAGCGAGTACTTTTTGCTGAGAGGGAAAGTGTACCGCGAAATGGGCCGCATGGGCAATGCGCTTGAAGATGCCCAGCGCGCGGAAGCTTTGCAGCAGCGCAGTCCCGACCTGTATGTTTTGCTGGCAGACATATACCAGGCTCAGGGACACTTCGGAGAAGCCGCAGGCTACCTCAGCCAGGCTCTGAAAATGGCTCCCTATGATGGCGGTGCCTACTATGTAAAAGGCATACTGCAGGCACGGCAGGGAGATACACTGGCAAGTTTGTCGAGCTTTGACTATGCGACCAGTGTGAACCCAAGATTGCTGCGGGCATATGAACAAAGCATTGCGATTCTGCTTAAACTGAACGATCCCGGCAAAGCACTGGAAGTTAATTCGCGTGCCATCAGGCGGTTTCCCAAAAGTGCGACCCTGCATTTTGAGCGTGGGCAGATATTTCAGTCGATGGCGCTGCCCGATACCGCATTGTACAGCTATGAAATGGCAGTGTCCATTCGCCCGAACTATGAGGAAGCACTCATTCGCGTGGCAGATCTCGGGATACAGCTTCGCCGGTTTCCGCGGGCACTGGCGGCTATTCACCCGCTGCTCCGCATGAAGCCAGCATCCAAGGAAGTGAATAACATGGCGGGATTTTGTTATGAAAAAACCGGCGAGTACGAGCAGGCAAAGGAATACTATACGACGGCGCTCGGCCTGAGCCCGGGTGACCAGGATGCCCGCTACGGACTCTTCCGCATCCGGCAGCGACAGAATGAAGCGATGGATGCGGCTTATGGAACCGTGGACGATGGCGATGATCGCTTCAAACTCCTGGACACCGCCCGCGTGAAGATCACGACGATACAGCCCAGGGGTACTACAAATATCCGCATCGACTCCTCACGAAAGGCTAAAATTGAATAGCTTTGCAAATAAGGGTACTTACCCCGGCATTTTTGCCGTAGCAGCGGAAGATACCAAGCCGTTCTTAGAATCTTTTTTGAAATAAACCTGAATGAAAGACGAGTCTCAAGTAAAAATTACCCTGCCCGACGGTAGTGAACGCTACTACCCGAAAGGAGTTACCGCGCTCGACATCGCGCTCAGCATCAGCGAAGGCCTGGCGCGCAATGTAATTGCTGCCAAAGTGAACACCGAAGTATGGGATCCCACACGTGCGATCACGCAGGATTCTACGGTGAAGCTGCTGACGTGGAATGATGAAGATGGTAAATCCACTTTCTGGCACTCTTCCGCCCACTTGCTGGCGGAGGCACTTGAGGCATTGTATCCCGGTGTTAAATTCGGAACGGGACCGTCCATTGAAAGGGGATTTTATTACGACGTGGACCTGAACGGCCAGTCTTTATCCCAGGAGGATTTCCCGAAAATAGAGGCCAAAATGCTCGAACTGGCTCGTCAGAAAAACGAGTATGTCCGCAAGCCCATCAGCAAGGCTGATGCTATTGAACTGTTTACCAAAAAAGGTGACGAATACAAGCTGGAACTCATTGACGGACTCGCAGATGGTTCGATTACATTGTACGAGCAGGGCGGGTTTACCGACCTTTGCCGCGGTCCTCATATTCCTAACACCGGCTTTATCAAAGCTGCCAAGCTTACGAACGTGGCTGGCGCTTACTGGCGCAACAACCAGGCGAATAAAATGCTTACGCGCATTTACGGGATTACTTTTCCAAAACAAAAAGAACTGGACGAGTACCTGACGCTGATGGAAGAAGCCAAAAAACGGGATCACCGGAAGCTGGGCCGCGAGCTCGAACTCTTTGCATTTTCTGATAAAGTTGGCCAGGGATTGCCGCTTTGGCTGCCCAAAGGTGCGATGCTGCGCGAACGTCTGCAGGCATTTTTGAGCAAGGCACAGTCGAGGGCGGGCTATACCCCCGTGGTTACGCCGCACATCGGCAGCAAGGATCTATATGTTACTTCCGGCCACTGGGATAAGTACGGGAAGGATTCGTTTCAGCCGATCAAAACACCCAACCCGGGTGAGGAATACTTGCTGAAACCCATGAACTGCCCGCATCATTGCGAAATTTATAAAACTTCTCCCCGCTCCTACCGCGACCTGCCGCTGCGCTTTTCGGAGTTTGGTACGGTGTATCGGTACGAGCAGAGCGGCGAGCTGCACGGCCTTACCCGCGTGCGCGGCTTTACACAGGATGATGCACACATCTTCTGCCGGCCCGACCAGGTGAAAGAAGAGTTTATTCGAGTAATCGACCTCGTTTTATATGTGTTCAAATCGTTGGGCTTCAATGATTATAGTGCACAGATATCACTTCGTGACCCGAATGACCGGCAAAAATATATTGGCAAGGATGAAGATTGGGAACGTGCCGAAAATGCGATTATTGAAGCGGCGGCTGAGCGTGGCCTGAATACCGTGACAGAGCTTGGTGAGGCTGCATTTTACGGTCCCAAGCTTGATTTTATGGTGAAAGATGCACTGGGACGTAAATGGCAGCTGGGTACCATTCAGGTAGACTATCAGCTTCCGCAGCGTTTTGAGCTGGAATATACGGGCTCGGACAATCAGAAGCACCGGCCGGTGATGATTCACCGTGCACCATTCGGATCTATGGAGCGGTTTATCGCGATCCTGATCGAGAACAGCGCCGGACAGTTTCCGCTGTGGCTTGCTCCCGACCAGATCTCTATCCTGCCTATTTCCGAAAAGTTTGCGGATTATGCCGAGGAAGTATTTTTCAGATTGCAGGACGAGGATATCCGTGGTTTTGTGGATCACCGTGACGAGAAGATCGGCCGCAAAATCCGCGATTCGGAAGTTTCCAAAGTACCTTTCATGCTGATCCTGGGTGAAAAAGAGGCGGCAGAGGGAAAATTGTCTGTCAGGAGAAAAGGGGAAGGTGACCTGGGCAGTATGACAGTGGACGAATTTGTCAGTTTTTTCAAGAAAGAAGCTGCCGTGATTTCATGATTTCCTGAGAAATTGTTAATATTCGGCAGCAAGGCACTATTTTTGTGACCCTACTGTTGACTGGTTTATTTCCACCAAACAAAAACAACACCAAACAATACTATATGGCATTAAGACCCCCTAGTGGACGGTTAAGAGTTCCGGAAGAACCTTATAAAATAAACGAAAGAATTACAGCGAAAGAAGTACGTCTGGTTGGAGAGAACATTGAGCCGGGTATAATGGATATCAATGCAGCCCGAGCCATCGCAAAGGCACAAGGACTTGACCTGGTTGAAATTGCGCCTACTGCAGTTCCCCCTGTTTGTAAAGTAACGGATTACTCCAAATTCAAGTACGAGCAAAAGAAAAAGCAGAAGGAGATCAAGGCGAAGGCTCAGAAAGTGGTTATCAAGGAAATTCGTTTCGGTCCTAATACCGATGATCACGATTTCGAGTTCAAGCTGAAACATGCGACGAACTTTTTGAAAGAAGGATCCAAAGTAAAGGCTTACGTGCACTTTGTAGGTCGTACTATTGTGTTTAAAGAAAGAGGGCTCAACCTGCTCAACAAGTTTTCGGAGTCATTGACCGAATTTGGCAAGCTGGAAATGGAGCCTAAGCTGGAAGGAAAAAGGATGACGATCATTCTTACGCCTAACATCAAGAAATAGCAAAACTGCCTGGCAACAGGTTGATTATACAGCATCGTGTTTTGGGGTAAAACCCGGGACACGATTTTATTTTATCAACATTTTGGCTAATTTTGCGGGCTGTTTTATATTTTATCAATTATCGTTTTTTGAATCATGCCTAAAATGAAAACCAACTCTGGCGCCAAAAAGCGTTTTGCGCTGACCGGCACCGGGAAAATCAAAAGAAAGCACGCTTTTCACAGCCACATTCTTACCAAAAAATCAAACAAACGCAAGCGTGGTTTGGTGAAAACCGGTTTGATCGATGTATCCAATGAGAAGCAGGTACTGGCAATGCTCCGGAAGTAATTCCTTTTTCGAGCCGGTAGAAAACACCATCTGGTTTTTTGTTCAACCCGATAAAAGGCATTTAAGTCTCAGCAGAGCGCCGATTATCAAAAACAGTTAAATTATGCCACGTTCAGTAAATCACGTCGCCTCACGGGCGAGACGTAAAAAAGTAATGAAACTTGCGAAAGGCTATTTTGGCCGTCGCAAAAATGTGTGGACCGTAGCCAAGAATGCCGTAGAACGCGGTTTGGCATACGCTTACACAGGTCGTAAGCAGAAAAAGCGTAATTTCCGTGCATTGTGGATCCAGCGTATCAACGCAGGTGCCCGCGTCCACGGCATCTCCTACTCTGCATTGATCGGCAAATTGAATGACAAAGGCATTGAGCTGAACCGTAAAGTACTCGCAGACCTTGCGATGAACCATCCGGAAGCTTTCAAAGCGATCGTTGATCAGGTAAAATAAAACAGCATCCCGCCCTTACCGGCGGGATTTTTTTTGCCTCTATTTCTACTCCAATCCCGTTATTCACGATAAATTAACGCTTCTTAGTCACCAAACCGTGGTACATTAGTGAAATGAACAGGTAATTACATCAGTAGTCAACCCATTTCCTTTCATTCATGGAATCAAGAAGAGAATTTATCCGGAAAGCCTCCATGCTCACCGGCGCGGCAGGACTTTTCAGTACTTTGCCTGCCTCCATCCAGAAAGCACTCGCGATAGATCCACAAAAAGGCAGTACCTATCTGGACGCAGAGCATGTCGTGATCCTCATGCAGGAGAACCGCTCCTTCGACCATTGCTATGGCGCACTACGGGGTGTCCGCGGTTTCAACGATCCCCGCGCTATTTCACTGCCCAATAAAAATAAGGTTTGGTTGCAGACAAATGCATTTGGCGAAACATATGCACCCTTCCGGCTGAACATGAAAGAATCCAGGGCGACCTGGATGGGATCACTGCCGCATTCATGGACCAATCAGGTAGATGCCCGCAACAATGGAAAGTACGACCAGTGGCTGATCGCCAAGCAGCCGGGGCATAAGGAATATGCCAGAATGCCGCTCACTCAAGGTTTTTACAACCGTGAGGATATACCCTTTTACTATGCGATGGCAGATGCATTTACGGTCTGCGACCAGAACTTCTGCTCATCGCTGACCGGTACTACGCCGAACCGGCTGTATCTCTGGACCGGCACCCTCCGCGAAACGCCCGATCCTGAAAAGAGCTACGCCAACGTGCGGAATGAAAATGTCACGGACGATGCCGAAGCTTCGTGGAAGACTTTTCCCGAGCGGCTGGAAGAAAATGATATTTCTTGGCGCATTTACCAGAACGAACTCAGCATTAATACCGGGTTGACGGGCGAGCAGGATTCCTGGCTGGCAAACTTTACCGACAACCCCATTGAATGGTTCAGCCAGTACCAGATCCGCTTTCATACTGGTTACCAGCATTATCTGAAAAAGCGGGTACAGGAAATCCCGGCGGAGATCGAAGCGCTTGAGAAAAAATTACCCACACTTTCTACTGACAGCAAAGAAGCCGTCGACACTCAGAAGCTGATCAAAAACAAGCAGCTGTCACTCCGGCAATCCCAGGAAGAGCTGGTAAAATGGAGCCCTGAAAACTTTGCAAAGCTCTCGCAGAAACAGAAGAACATTCACGAGAAAGCCTATACAACCAATAAAAAAGATCCCGATTACCGCAAGGTAGCCACCATAAAGTACATGGACGGCGACATTGAGCACGAGGCCAAAGCACCTCAGGGTGACATCCTGCACCAGTTCCGCGCGGATGTAAAGGGTGGAAAGCTGCCGACAGTTTCCTGGCTGGTCGCACCCGAAAACTTCTCCGACCACCCTACCTCGCCCTGGTATGGTGCCTGGTATGTATCCGAAGTTCTCGATATCCTGACGGACGATCCGGAAGTATGGAAGAAGACCATTTTTATCCTTTGCTATGATGAAAATGACGGCTACTTCGACCATGTTCCGCCATTTGTAGTCCCTGATCCCTATGATGCGGACAGTGGTGCAGTTTCCTCCGGTATTGACTGTAAAACGGAATTTGTGACGCTCAAACAGGACATGCAGAAGAAACCCGAAAAAGAGAGCCGTCACAGTCCGATCGGATTGGGATTCCGGGTGCCGCTGATCGTGGCTTCACCCTGGAACCGGGGCGGGAATGTATGCTCGGAGGTATTTGACCATACTTCCATTTTGCAGTTTCTTGAAAAATTTGTGAGCCACAAATCAGGTAAAGAGGTAAAAGAGACGAATATCAGTACGTGGAGGCGGACCATCTGCGGCGACCTTACTTCCACATTTACACCCTACGACGGACAAAAGATTGACCTGCCCACATTCCTGGACCGGGATGAGTTTATGGAGGGGATTTACAATGCACAGTTCCGGAAATTGCCGAATGCCTTTAAAGCACTCACAGCGGAGGAAATCAGCGAAATCAACAAGAACCCGCTGCTGGCACCACTGATGCCCAAGCAGGAGCGCGGTACACGGGTATCCTGCGCCATCCCGTACGAGCTGCATGCAAACGGCAGTTACAATCCTGACAAAAATGCATTTCAGATCAGTCTGAAAGCAGGAAATGACATATTCCGCGACAAGGCTGCCGGTGCTCCCTTTGCCATTTATGCGCCTGGAAAATACAAGGGAGAAATAGTGAAAGTATGGAATTACGCTGTAAAACCGGGTGATACCCTGCAATGGGCCTGGAACCTGAGTGACTTTGAGGAGGATCGTTACCACCTGCGCGTTTATGGTCCTAATGGTTTTTTCAGGGAATTTGCGGGCGACAAAACCAACACATTTGTGGAGGCTGTACCTGTTCTTGAACTTGATAAAAGCAAGAAGCCTACGGGCAATATCCAGCTCGAACTAACCAATCGGCATCCATCGATGGATTACAGAATTACCGTGCGGGATAATACTTACGGAGCTGAAAATCAGACGGCAACTTTACCTAAAAAGACTACGGGCAAACCCAATACAAAAAAACTGGTACTCAATCTGGGCAAAAGCTTCAACTGGTACGACTTCTCTGTGGAAGTTGAAAGTGAGCCCAACCTCATCCTGCGCTTTGCGGGTCATGTTGAAACGGGTGCTGCAAGCCAGAGTGACCCGCTGATGGGCCAGATGATCAGCTGATATCCCTGACCAGGCCGGGGCTACCTCCCGGCCTGACACTTTGTCATTCCCATTCGTTTTAGTTTTGCTGGTACGGGGTTTTTAACAAACAAGCGTAATGATCGCCAGAGCGGTCGGCAAAACTGAATCATATATTACTTAACTTCAATATAGAACAATGGGAAAAATTATTGGCATAGACTTAGGAACAACGAACTCCTGCGTGGCTGTCATGGAGGGTAACGAGCCGGTTGTGATTGCAAACAGCGAAGGCGCGCGCACCACTCCTTCCGTGGTTGCATTCATGGACAATGGTGAACGCAAAATCGGAGCACCGGCCAAACGTCAGGCGATCACTAATCCCAAGCATACTATCAGCTCCATAAAAAGATTTATGGGCAAAAAGTACGATGATACGACCGGCGAAATGAAAACTGTTGCGTACAGCGTTGAAAAAGGACCGAACAACACGCCGCGTATACCCATAGGCGACAGACTATATACACCTCAGGAAGTTTCCGCTTTCATTCTTCAGAAAATGCGTCAGACGGCTGAGGACTACCTGGGCCAGGAAGTGACCGAAGCGGTTATTACTGTACCTGCATACTTCAACGATGCGGAGCGTCAGGCTACTAAAGAAGCCGGTCAGATTGCCGGTCTGGATGTAAAACGTATTATCAATGAGCCTACTGCTGCTGCCCTGGCCTATGGTCTTGACAAACAGCACAAGGATATGAAAATTGCCGTTTTTGACCTTGGCGGCGGTACTTTTGACGTATCGATCCTGGAACTGGGCGACGGTGTATTTGAAGTAAAATCCACAGATGGTGATACCCACCTGGGTGGTGACGACTTTGACCAGGTGATTATCAACTGGCTGGCAGACGAGTTCCAGAAAGATGAGGCGGTAGACCTGCGGAAAGATCCGATGGCGCTGCAACGTCTGAAAGAAGCTGCTGAAAAAGCGAAGGTAGAACTTTCAAGCTCTACACAAACCGAGATCAACCTGCCTTACATTTTCCCGGTAGACGGCATTCCGAAACACCTTGTCCGGACGCTGACCCGTGCGAAATTCGAGCAGCTGGCCGATACATTGTTCCAGAGAATGATGGAGCCATGCAAAAGGGCAATGAAAAATGCGAGCTACACCAACAATGATATCGATGAGGTCATTCTGGTAGGTGGCTCAACCCGTATCCCAAGGGTACAGGAAGAAGTAGAGAAGTTTTTTGGTAAAAAACCTTCTAAAAACGTAAACCCCGACGAAGCAGTGGCCGTAGGTGCTGCCATTCAGGGCGGAGTTTTGACGGGTGAAGTAAAAGACGTACTGCTGCTTGACGTTATTCCTTTGTCACTGGGTATTGAAACGCTGGGCGGTGTGTTCACCAAATTGATTGAAGCGAACACGACCATTCCATCCAAAAAGACTGAAACGTTCTCGACAGCTGCTGACAACCAGCCTTCGGTTGAGATCCACGTACTGCAAGGTGAAAGGCCGATGGCCACTCAGAACCGTACGCTGGGACGTTTCCACTTGTCGGATATTCCACCGGCACAACGTGGCATACCTCAGATCGAAGTGACTTTTGACGTGGATGCAAATGGTATCCTGCATGTATCTGCCAAAGATAAAGGTACCGGCAAAGAGCAAAAGATCCGTATCGAAGCTTCAAGCGGCCTGACCGATGCAGAAATCAACAGGATGCGCGAAGAAGCCAAAGCGAACGAAGCTGCGGATAAAGCCGAGCGTGAAAGGATTGAGAAAGTCAATGCAGCAGACAGCCTGATTTTCTCTACTGAAAAGCAGCTGAAAGAATACGGAGATAAGCTTTCCGCCGGAAACAAATCTGCCATTGAAGCAGCACTTGCCGAGTTGAAAACCGCACATCAGGGACAGGATCTGTCCGGAATTGATACAGCGATGGAAAAACTCAATGCAGCATGGCAGGCATCCGCTCAGGAAATGTATGCACAGGGTGGCGAAGGACAGCCGGGCGCTGGTCAGGGTGCGCAGACCGACCCTGGTGCAGGTGCTGGCAACAGCGGGGCTACCGACGATGTAACGGACGTTAACTTCGAGGAAGTCAAATAATTAAAACGAAATTAGAAAATCCCCGTCCTTGAAAAGATGGGGATTTTTTTTGCCCCAAATACCACTTCTGGCATCAATTTTTAAAGTATGGGCTAAATCATCACAAGCTGGAAAGCCTTTTTGCACCTAATCATTTTTCAAGAAATGGATACTACTATTGCGTTATCAGAATTGATGTACCTATCCCCGACGACCCGGGAAAAAGCGGTCACCATTGCTCAGGAACTTCTTCGGGCCGACAATATTTCCCCTCGCGAAGCAGTGTCCAAAGCGATCCTGATCGCCAAGAACTGGGCAGTGACAAAAGTCAACAGAAGGGTTTGGAAAAAGTTGAAAGCTAATGATGGGGAAGCGATATGACATTACAGAATCCATTGTTTCAAGATAAGGTAATTATTGTTACCGGTGCCAGCTCAGGCATTGGCCGTGCGTGTGCCATTCACCTGGCACACCAGGGTGCAAAAGTTGTTGTCAACTACGCATCAGATGAAGAAGGAGGCCAGAGTGCGCTCGACGAAATCCTGTCCAATGGCGGAGCCGGTATCCTGATCAAAGCCGATGTGAGCAAGGAGCATGATGTGAATGCAATGTTTGAAGAGACGATCCAGACTTACGGACGCCTGGATGTACTGGTAAGCAATGCCGGTTTGCAAAAGGACGCACCCTTTCTGGAAATGTCTCTGGAACAGTGGCAGAAAGTCATCGACGTTAACCTTACAGGGCAATTCCTGTGCTGTCGCGCCGCAGCAAGGCAGTTTGTTCAGCAGGTTGAAAATGGCAGTACCAATGCACACAGTGAGCTTTCTGTGGGTAAAATCATTCTGATGAGCTCTGTGCATGACATCATTCCCTGGGCCGGCCACGTGAACTATGCAGCTTCCAAAGGCGGCATTATGATGTTTATGAAGTCCATTTCCCAGGAGCTTGCACCTTATAAGATAAGGGTGAATTCGGTCAGTCCGGGTGCGATCAAAACGCCGATCAACCAGGAAGTGTGGTCTGATCCCGATAAATACAAAAGCCTGATGAACCTGATTCCCTATAAAAGGATCGGTACACCTCAGGATGTAGCAAAGGCAGTAGCATGGCTGGCGTCGGATGATTCGGACTATGTAAATGGAGAAACCCTTTACATTGATGGCGGGATGACGCTTTATCCTGAATTTGCTGATAATGGTTAAGCAGCAATATTTTTTAAATAAAAAAGGTGGCATGAACGTTACGGTTCATGCCACCTTTTTTCGTATCCTATATTAGTTATTGACAAATTCCCCTTTTTCCACTGACCAGTCATTTCCGAAAAAACCGGCCATTTTCACCTCTTTAATGCCTGACTTCAGCATCTCTGCTGAAAATACCATCAGGTCAGGAAAACCGCTTCCGCCGCTGAAATACTGATTGGCATTTGCAGCCTGAAACCCTTTTTTACCCGTACCCGTAATAACCGATACAGATGCTGTTTCACTGCCGGCGCGTGGATAAACAAAATAGGCGGCCAGATTATCACCAGTAAGTGTTTTGCCTCCAATAACCATTTTGTTGTTCGTAACCGAGATCGGGCAGTTTTTCAACAATTTACCCCACGCTGAATTGGTCGATTCATTTCCATACAGGATCACTCCGCGGTCTTTGAAGTTTTCGGGGTTGAAATCCTTGTCTGCCACAAGGTCTATGCTTCCGTTGCCACGGTAGTACCAGGTTTCAGCATCGTATCTGGCTTTCTCCAATGCCCACCGGGACTCTTCCTGGCCTCCGCCCGTACCATATACAAATACCATCCTGTTTTTGAACGCATCCTTGAAGGTACCATTCCGCAACGGGTTTTTCTGACCTGCGGGAGCTGCCGCGCCCCACGACCATTGCTGGTCTTTTTTCAGGTAAACAGTTTCATTGGCTGACTTCACTTTGTATTCCATCGCAGCAAGACTATCCAGCGTTATTTTTACCGTAGTACCGGTCGCAAATGCATTCAGATTAAGAGAAAGCAGCGCAACGTTCTCAGTTTTACCGGAAATCGTATTTGCTTTTTTATCCAACGAAAGTTGTATACGGCTGTAATTCAATGCGCTTTGCTGCTGATGAATGCCCGCCCACCGCATGGTGGAGGAAATCCCGGGATTGGCCGTCTTGAAGTCTATCGCAGCTACGGCTGTATCCTGCGGGATGGTGTGCCAGCTGAAAAAGTTGAAAATCGGTGGCCAGTCTACGCTGATATCACCATACCAGTGCTCACCACCTATGTGCTCATAGTAGCTGAAATCGCGATGAAATTTGCTCAGAATGTCCCGCATCTGGCGCGCGTAGTTGACAGATACCGTTTTGTCAGCATCACCATGCGCAATGTACACACCCAGACTTTTGTAATTGGAAGTCAGTGCCAGAACGTTACTTGGATTGCTGGCCCGCAGCATGATCGATTCCACAGGTGAGCCCGCACTGTCGGGGATCATTCCGTCATGCGATCCATAGGATGCAAGTGTAGGGTACCCTGCGGAAGGCGCGATGGCCGCCCACTTTTCGGGATAAGTAGCGCCCAGGAACCAGGTACCATGCCCACCCATAGAGTGGCCGGTCAGGTAAATACGCTCAGGATCGGGCTGGTATTCCCTTTTCGCAATGCCCAGTACTTCCAGCGCATCCATTCTGCCCCAGTCCTCCCAGTTGAATCCCCGCGGACGGCGGTTGGTAGGCGCTACTACAACACCCCAGTCTTTCGGCTTATAAGCCCTTGCCTGACTGATCGCCTGTACCTCTGCCCCATGCACCGAGAAAAATAATGCCGGTTTGACCTTGGGATCGGGCTTGATCCAGGGGGATACTGCATAATACTGTACACTGCCGTCGAGGTCGCTGATGAATGTGCGGCGGTATTGTTTGCCTGTTTCAGTAGCTTCAATGCTGACTGTTGCCTCATCCACGCTCTTTCCGCCCATGATCAGCCGGACCGAAGCATCATTTTTCCCGGCCTGTGTAATGTGCGCACCCGTCAGCAGGGCACCTACTTTTCTGCTGGCCATCGCAGGAATTACAGGCACTGCCACCGTGGTCTCTTTCCCGGCAATCGTCGTTTTCAGTTGTAATCCTGAAATGGGTTTCGCAGTTGTATTGATAACCACCAACCCTACCCAGAGCGAATCATTCCGCAAGCCCGGAACAACGTCCGGCACGGTCAGGTCCTCTGTATGGAGCATCACCGGCTTTTCAGGGAAAGTCAGATTTGCCGTAATGCCACCGTACCGGCCGAATCTGGCAACACGTGCATAAATTTCATTCGTACCTTTTTTCAGAGTCACAGGCAGGTGCATCCATCCATACCGGTACATGTCGCCGCCGCGGGGTACCCCGTTTACATACGCCATATCATGGCCGGTCAGGGTCAGCAGGACAGTTTGTGCTTTGGGAGAATCATAGGTCAGGTAAACGTAGCCATTTGAAAATGCATCTCCTCTGAACCGGTGGGTGGAGTCGGCCTTTACTTTTTTCCATTGAATGTCCTCGCCTTTTGCCCCTTTTACGAGTGTAGTACCCTCTTTGGGTTTGGCGAGTGTGCCCTGATAAAGCTGGTAAGCAAGCTGGTCGGTATAGAGTGCCTCCCGCCCGTATTGGTGACAGGGACCTACACCCAGGCCATCCTCAAAATGATAAACTTTCTGGGAGAAAGCAGAATAAAGTACGTGGGTTAGCAGAATAAGAGTGAAAAAAATTCTTTTCATTGCGAATTATGACGAATGTTTATCCGCTAAACTTAGTAAAAAATCTTAAAAAAGGCGGGACAATTATTTAGGAATCTAACTATTATCTTGCACGTTCTTACTTCTGATATTTTGAAAAAGCTACTCCGATTTTTTGACAGGAACCCGTGGCCGGGCATTTTCTGGACAGCATTGATACTGGTAGCCTGCACGTGGCCGGGAAAAGACATTCCCGCAGCACCGGTCGTGGGATTTGACAAGGTGGTACATGCAGGTCTGTTTACCGCATGGATCATCCTCTGGACGCTCGCCTATCCCGGTATGGGCAGGAAGCTGGTCCTGATTGGAATGGCGTATGGACTCGGGCTTGAATTTTACCAGCAGCTTCTGCCCTTTGACCGCACCTTTGACTGGTGGGACGCCGTGGCAGATGCTGCTGGTGTATTGCTGGGATTTGGAATTGTTTCAGTAATCCTGAAAACTTACCGCCAGCGTTTGTATTGATTGATCAGACCGTTGGTAGAGCTGTCGTGGTTGGACACCGGCCAGTCATTTTGCAGTTCAGGGTAAATCTTGTTGGCAAGCTGCTTGCCAAGCTCCACACCCCATTGATCAAAGCTGAAAATGTTCCAGATAATGCCTTGTACAAAGATTTTGTGCTCGTACATGGCGATGAGGCTGCCCAATACTTTCGGAGTGATTTTCCTGACCAGGATCGAGTTCGTGGGACGGTTACCTGAAAACGTTTTGAAGGGGGTGAGGAAATCGGTTTCTTCTTTGCTCTTGCCGGAACCTTCCAGTTCAGCCCGCACCTCTTCTTCCGTCTTTCCGTTCATCAATGCCTCGGTTTGTGCAAAGAAGTTGGAAAGCAGCATTTTGTGATGGTCACCCAGCGGGTTCAGACTGACTGCCGGAGCAATGAAGTCACAAGGAATCAGCTTTGTACCCTGGTGAATGAGCTGGTAAAATGCATGCTGACCGTTGGTTCCCGGTTCTCCCCAGATGATCGGGCCCGTTTGATGCGCCACTGGCTTGCCATCACGACCCGTACTTTTTCCATTGCTTTCCATATCTCCCTGCTGGAAGTAGGCTGCAAAACGGTGCAGGTACTGGTCATAGGGCAAAATAGCCTGGGTTTGAGCACCAAAAAAGTTGTTGTACCAAATGCCCAGCAAACCCAAAAGCACCGGAATATTGCGGTCGAGCTTGGTAGTTCTGAAATGCTTGTCCATTTCATGTGCACCGGTAAGCAGCTGCTCAAAATTCTGGAAGCCCACAAAGCAGGCGATAGACAGCCCGATCGCCGACCATAAGGAGTACCTTCCTCCTACCCAGTCCCAGAACCCAAACATATTTTCGGGATCAATCCCGAACTTCTCCACTTCCTTCCGGTTTGTGGAAATCGCTACAAAATGCTTTTTCACGTGCGCTTCGTCAGCAGCCTTTTCCAGGAACCAGTCACGTGCGCTATGCGCATTGGCCATGGTCTCCTGGGTCGTAAAGGTTTTGGACGCGATCATGAACAACGTAGTTTCCGGATTGAGCGTTTTCACCGTTTCGGCAATGTGCGTACCGTCCACGTTGGATACAAAATGAACGTTGAGCCCCGGCTTGCCGTAAGCTTTAAGTGCCTCTGTCACCATCACAGGTCCCAGGTCACTGCCGCCGATTCCGATATTTACGATATCGGTGATTTCTTTGCTGGTATAACCTTTCCACGCTCCCGAGCGCACGCGGCCTGAAAAGTCTTTCATCTTGGCGAGTACCTCGTTCACTTCGGGCATCACATCCTTACCATCGGAGAGGATGGGCTCATTGGAGCGGTTGCGCAGGGCAACATGCAGCACGGAGCGGCCCTCGGTGGCATTGATCTTATCGCCCGTAAACATCTTCTCAATCGCTTCGGACAAACCCGCTTCCTGCGCCAGCTGGATCAGGTACGAGCGCGTGCGTGAATTGATACGGTTTTTGGAATAATCGAGCAGAATGTCGCCAAAGCGGATCGAAAACTTTTTATGGCGGTCGGGATCCTCGGCAAAAAGCTCCCTCAGGTGTTTCTGGGCAATGGTCTTGTGGTGCGTTTTCAGCTTTTTATAAGCCGGCAACTGTTCAAATGGAACTGTCTGAAGCATTGCGTTTAGCTTTATGTTTAAAATAATAACAACCCCGGCCACGATGGCGGATATGGGTTATGCTGCAAAATTAGGACTTATAAGCACTTTCACGCACTTTCCGGCCCTACCCTGCGTCGCAAACACCCTTGAAATACCCCACAGACTCTGCAATCCCTGCCAGCGGGTCCTTCATATCCTTCTCATATTCAAGACTGCATGAGCCGCTGTACTTCACTTTCCGCAGCATTGCCACAAATGCAGGAATATCAATCACGCCGCGCCCAAGCTCGCAGGTAGTGCCCTCTTTCTCGGCCGCAGTTACGTTTTTCAGGTGTATATCAAAAATACGTTTGGCATATTTACCCAGGTCAGCCACAGAATCCTGCTTGTCGCGCTTGTTGTGGCCCATATCAAAACAGAGTCCTACACGCGGATCCAGGTTTTTGATGTGATTGTAAACGACCGTGGCATTGGGATAAAGCTTGTCTTCGGGACCATGGTTGTGAATAGCGTACCGGATGTTGGTTTCCTTTACCTTCTGATCCACGTAGGTGAGGTCTTCATGATTAGGTATGCCCACGATCAGGTCCACGCCTACCCTTTTTGCATAATCAAATGCATTGTCAATGTCTTTCCGGGATTTGGTATAAATAGGTCCTACTGCGTAGCCTGTCACTCCTGCCTGCTTCAATTTTTCATGGAAAGCGGCAATCTGCTCCGCCGAGCTGTCGTACGGCAGGTGGAAATCCTTGATGCACAGATAATGAACATCTGTTTTCTTCATCATGTCCAGCGCCTCGTCCAGTTTGAAATGCACGAAGCTGTACCCGGCAATGGCAAGCTTGAAAGTATCCGGCTTTCTGGCTTCGGGAGCGGCAGCCCGGGCCGTATTTTGTTGAACCATCATATTTCCGGCGAGTATTCCTGCAAGACTCTTTTTGACAAATGCTCTTCTGTTGTTCATTTTTTTATTGGTTAAAATACCCTTTGTAAAAAGACGAAGGGAAACGATTTTACCACCCAACTATATTTTCAGCTGCACTCCGATCCTGTTGAGTAAACCTGTTACCGTAATCACCGCGAGCGAAAAGACGGCCGACTTTATCAGTCCCACCACGCCTGTCCGCAGGAACTCCGGCAAGCTGATACCCAGCAAAGTAACCACGGCATACCATACATACGGCACCAGGTAACAGGTGAGTGTAGCTACGCCTGCCGGCCGGAAAATGGCCGCCCAGTCTTTCTTTTTTTGTAAATCTACCAGCCAGAAAAAAAAGGCAAATGCGACAAAGCTGATTCCACTGCATATGCCTACCCAGGCCGGCGTGGCCCGGATCTTCGAAATGCCCCAGAAAGGCCGGGTACCAAAGCCATATAGAAAGCAAAGGATCCCCAGTACGCATAGAATCAGCAGAAATGAACGGCTGATACCATCTTTTACATACTTCCTGTAAATCACGGATGCCACTACGCCGCCCATTGTCATGGCGGGCATGGAGCCGCTGCCGACAATCCATACATGCTCCCGGATACCATCCAGAAAACTGAGCAGCTCGGCAAAACTTGCCAGATTGAAAAGCACAAAAAACAGCCAGCCTGCCACATTCAGCAGGATACTTTCGCCGGCCACCAGGTGCACCATTGCGCAAAGCAGGTACGACCAACCGATCAGTCCGAGGATCCCGTACCAGTGCGTCCCCATCCAGGAGAGCGACGCTGCATCGCCACCCTTATAAATGGCTGCCAGCCCGATGAGCAGCACCACACCCCCTATTTTAAGCCCCGTGTACAATGCTTTACGCTCCGGGTTTTGCGGGTAAACGTTCCAGATCAGCAGAAAGGCTATCACCATCAGTATCTCCCATACATACTTGCTGATCACCATAGCATCCCCATTGATGTTTTCAAAATTGACAAGAAAAATTCCCATCAGCAGGAGCGCAAAGCTACGCTCGGCGATATGCAGTGTAATGGTACGGGGCGTATCCCCTTTGCGGCGGCGGTTGGAAATGGCGAATGGAATGGAAAGACCGACAATGAAAAGAAAGGCCGGGAATACAGCGTCGGACAAGCCCATGGCATCGTCCGCTGCTTTGGTATGCTCCATCCACTGCGGTACACCTTCCAGCGTCCAGAAATCATTCACAAAAATCATCAGGAACATTGTGAGCGCGCGAAAAACGTCGATCGAGTCCAGGCGGAAGGACGCCGGCTTGGCAGGTTGCATGGGGGTTCAGGCTGTGAAAAGGTTTGGATGGTCAATGTAAGCAAAAATCCGTCAGGAAGTTCGCTACCCGCGATTTACAACATGTAACCCTATACCCTGCTGTGACAACCTGCCGGAAGTCGGGGAGGAAGAGGCTTGTTCACCACCAGCATTTCAGGGAAGCACAGCAGCAAACTTTTTGTGACTGCGCTGGCACAAATTTTATTGCCGTTAAATCCGGTTATTTCTAACCATATAGCAAACGTATATGAGTACGTCATAAACTACATCTACATTGAGCCTGATACAATTGGCTTAGGTTACAGCATAATTTTTCTATCTTGTCAGCAGGTCAACTTAACTAACCAACATAGTATGAAACATTCTTTACTTATTGCCTGTATGTACCTCGCAGGCGTAGGTTCTTCAATGGCTCAGGATGCAATTAAAGGAGAAATCGAGAATTTCAGCAGCCAAACCGGCTCATCAGCCACCGTCGACAAAGCTACCAGTGCATTAAGCATACTCCGGTTTCCGGCTGGCCGGGCATTCCCAGTAAGCGGAACGGACGTTCAGCAGAAATCCATTAACTTCCTGAACCAGAATACACGCCTTTACGGCCTCCGGGCTGGTCAGGACGGACACCGCTTCAAGGAACAGCGGCGTGACGTATATGGATTCGAGAATGTGACACTTCAGCAAACCTACAAGGGTGTTCCGGTGTTTGACGGACTGCTGCGGTTTCACTACAATACCGCCCTGAACCTGACTTCGGTAAATGGCAACTTTATTCCCGAGATCAAGGTAAATCCGGTTCCTACCCTGGCTCAGCACGAGGCAGAGTCACTGGCCATCAAGTCGCTGGGCACCGAAAAGCCGTCGCGGCCCAAATACCCGCTGAAAGCTTACCGGACCGCGTTGTATATTTTCCAGAAGGGACTGGCACAGGGCTATAATGGTTCCAGGCACCTGGCTTACGAAGTGGAAGTGCGCGATGGTTTCAGCGTACGTGAGTTTGTTTATATCGATGCGCATACGGGCGATGTGATCGAAAAGTTCACAGGCACCCACTCCATCAACAGGAAGCTGTACGAAGAAACAGTAAGCAGCGAAACGCTCGTGTGGCAGGAAGGCAATGCACTTCCGGGAGCCCTCACCATCTGGCAGGAGTCGGAAGTGCGGTCAGCAGGGTTTATTTACAATCTGATGAAAAATACCTTTGGCCGGATCTCCTATGACGGGCAGGATGCCATGATGGTCACGATCAACAACAACCCCGATATTGAGTGCCCGAATGCAAACTGGAACGGAGTCACGGCAAACTACTGCGATGGCCTGGCGACCGACGACGTGGTGGCTCACGAATGGGCGCATGCATACACCGAGTACACCAGCGGGCTCATCTACGGCTGGCAGCCCGGTGCCCTAAATGAAGCTTATTCCGATATATGGGGAGAGACCGTAGATCAGCTCAACGAGTTTTTTGATGAAGGTGAAAGCAACAGCGCACGTACGGCATGCGGCAGCTCGGCACGCTGGCAGGTGGGAGAAAAAGCGACTGCATTCAATGGTGCCCTCCGCGACATGTGGAATCCAAATTGCTTCGGCAGTCCGGGCAAGGTTTCGGATCCTTTGTACTGGTGTGCAGACGATGACGAAGGCGGTGTACACATCAACAGTGGCATCCTCAACCATGCCTATGCATTGCTGGTTGACGGCGGAACGTTCAACGGTCAGACCATCCGGGGCATCGGACTGACCAAAGCAGCACACATATTCTGGCTGGCGCAGTCGCAGTACATGACAGCAACCACCGACTTTGCGGCGCAGGCCGACATACTGGAAGCTGCCGCTACCTCGCTGGTCGGCATCAACCTCCGCTCTTTAACCACGAAGACGGGTGCCGCTGGTAACTCAGGCTCGATCATTACTTCTTCCGACGTGGTACAGCTCAGCAGGGTAATGCTTGCTACAGAAATGCGCTCGGAAGTAAGCTGCGGGTTCAGACCTTTGCTGAAACCGGTTGCATCGCTCTGCGAAGGTGCTAATGAAAACCTGGCCATCTTCTTTGAAGATTTTGAGGATGGACTTGGTAAGTTTACCGTTTCCAATCAAAGTTCGTCTACCAGCTGGACTGCCAGAAACTGGACTGTCGCCAATGCTACCGACGGACGTACCGGAAAGGTGGCTTACGGTGCCGACTTCCCGGGAGGCGATTGCCAGGAATCTTTCCAGAACGGTGTGATCCGGCTTCAAAGCCCGGTGATCAACATTCCGGCCACTACGGCAGGTACGCTTCGCATGGCATTTGACCACTACATAGCAATTGAGGAGTTCTGGGATGGAGGTAACATCAAGTATTCCATCAATGGTGCAAGTTACAAGCTGCTGCCCAAAGGTGCATTTACCGCAAATGGCTATAACAACGTGATCAGTGGTGTAGCCACGGGAAATGATAATCCGCTGGCAGGCCAGGCAGCCTTCTCGGGACAGGATGAGGGAAGTGTAAAAGGAAGCTGGGGACAAAGTCAGATTGACCTGAGCGCCATAGGGCTTAATCCGGGCGACAATATCCAGTTCCGCTTTGAACTTGGCACCGACGGCTGCGGCGGACAGCTTGGCTGGTATGTGGATGACATACGGGTTTACTCCTGCTCGGTCACACCGGCTGTTCATTTTGCAACTGACAGGGTTTACATTGACGAAGGCCAGGCCACTACACCCGGTGCCGCGTGTGTGAGCTATGTTGACAAAACCATCGCCGTGCAGATAGACAAGGCGCCGAGCAAGCCGGTGACAATTACATTCAAGACACCGACAGGTACAGCAAAGCAGGGCCAAAACGGTGATTATACCATTTCGCCTGCGTCGATCACACTGGAAAATGGTGCATTGAGCAAGAATGTGACCGTCAGGGTTTACAATGATGCTTACGTCGAAGGACCTGAAACGATTAATCTCTCCTACTCGATCAATGCGAACGGGGGTGACGCGTATGCTGCGGACTCCATGCAAACCTGCCTGGTCACGATCACCGACGATG
Source organism: Dyadobacter sandarakinus (assembly GCF_016894445.1). NCBI lineage: Bacteria > Pseudomonadati > Bacteroidota > Cytophagia > Cytophagales > Spirosomataceae > Dyadobacter > Dyadobacter sandarakinus. The sequence continues at coordinate 689,430 of NZ_CP056775.1, read as the reverse complement.
ACCTGGAACCGGGTAACTACACCGAAGAGCTGCTTTCTGCCGATTTCAACAATGGACGGTCGGGCTGGTCTATTATCAATGGGGGCAACTCGCAGCATACCTGGACAGTCTCCAGTTTCAGTGATGCGGGTTTGGATCCGTCGGGTCCGGGTTTCCTTTTTGTGAACTCAAATACAACCATACAGGCGTCCATTCAGATGGATGAGATCATTGAATCGCCTGCCGTGAATACGGCCGGGAAGAAAAACATGGTGATCACGTTTGATCAGGCCTGGCTGCCCTATGATGGTGGTTTCAATGAGCAGGGTACTGTTGATGTATGGGATGGATCCGTATGGCGGACCGTCTTCAAGCAGGATCAGAAAACACCGAATGCAGGCGATTTGCTGAACTTTCAGGCAGCTTCCGAATCGATCGCGATTCCTGATGAATATGCCAATGTGAACATGAAGGTGCGGTTCAGGTTTGTGTCAAGATGGGATTACTGGTGGGCTATTGACAACATCAGGCTCACTGCCACTAACTCCAACAGCATCCAGACGGCGGTGAATACAACGACGGCAGCTGTCGAATATCTTGGTCCAAATGAAACAGCTGTATTTTACGATCCCCAAACCGGTGATCTGATGGCTAAAATCAAGAACCTGACCTCACACAATTACGGATGTACCGCGGTGGCAGTAGACCGGGCCGGTAAGGATGCAACATCATGGGTCGGCTCTTATCATATTACCAGAAAAACATTCAAAGTAACTCCTACGACCAATAATCCGAATGGCAGGTACGAGATAACGCTGTATTACAAAGGAGCGGAACTTCCGACGTTCAAAGGCAGCAATATCAACTCAATGGGTAAAACCGAAGGGAACATCAGTGCAGGAAGCTCGCAGAAAACGGCTTATGCTTCCGTCAGGACCCGGACTGCATTTGAAACGGATTATGCATTTACGGCAACATTCGATACCGGGTTTTCAGGTTTCGGTTTGTCGGACTCACCTCCTGCCGGCCCGCTGCCTGTTACGTTGATCGCCTTCACGGGCAAGCATACGCCGGAAGGGAACCTGCTCACCTGGTCGACAACCTCGGAAACCAACAATGATTATTTTGCGGTGGAGAGAACGTTGAATGGACGCGACTTTACAGAAATCGGACGGGTTGCAGGTATCGGCAATGCTACGGCCAGAAAAGATTACCGGTTTACAGATGCTCCTTACGCGGATGGCACCAGCTACTACCGCCTCAAACAGGTGGATACGGACGGACAGTTTGCATACAGTCAGCTGGTGGCAATCGATCCTGAGCTGGCGGGTGAGCTGCGGTTTTTCCCTAACCCGGTACAGTCCCTGCTCACGCTGGAAGTACCCGAAGCATCGGTTACGCAGGCCGACATCCAGGTGCTGAATACAGCCGGCCAGGAAGTTGTGGTACGAAAAAAGGCAAAGGCTGTCAATGGAAAATTCAGTGTAGACCTGAGCAAGCTGCCTTCCGGCAACTACCAGATCAAGGTTACGGGGGACAAACATTCATACAGTCGCACTGTTTTCAAATATTAAAAACTATAAGACAATAAAAATGGTCAGCTTCCGGGCTGACCATTTTTGTTTGTACTGCTTTAAAAATCTAATAGATCTTGCCGGAAACACCTTTGAGCCAATCGGCGATCTGCAATGCAGCCTCATCCCTGCTGTCGATCAATTCGTCCCCGGATTGTCTGAGAAGTACTGCGGTATATTGTGCTTTGGCCTGATCGTAGCGGTAAGCATAGTAGCGCGTAATACCCGCATCGGCTCCGGCGCGTACGGGCTTGGAGTAAGCCGTATCTGCAATTGCCCCGATCCGGGAAACCCATGTATTAAGATCACCCGATGCGATTGTTTCCGGTGCAAGTACCATTGCTGCAAGCTTTTCATCCAGCTCCCGGCTTGTGAGCGGCATACTTCCTTTCAGCCCGGAAGCCATCCCCGCATCATTGTATTTTCTGATGTGGCCGTCCTTATCAATCAGGAAGCCCTTGTACTGACTTCCCCAGGCACCATTGGCATGATTTACTTCAAAAAAAACCTCTTGTCCTGGGGCTTCGTCCAGCCCTTCATCGCAGCCTGTAACCGGCGCTGCCAGCAGCAGCAGCCCCAACCACCGGGATAGTGTTTTCATATATCAGTCAAGCTTTTTCACTAAAATAGCAAATACGTGCGACAATACATAGAAGTAGCTGCCACTCTGAATACTTGCATTACGATCAACTTGAACGGACCTAATATGCGTAGCAGAACATTGCTCCCAGTTATTAAACTGCTGAGGTTGTGCTATATGCCATAATAGACATTCCTCATCACGTTACTATTATTGCAAGAATTTACCCTTGTTACTTCAGTTAGCAACAACTACTTTAATCTTTTCCTTCCCAACTGTAAGAATGTAGGTACCGTTTTGCAGTGTGCTCGTATTGATTCCATTGGTAGGGATTGTTACTGCTTCCCGTAAGAGATTACCTGCTTCATTGTGCAGACTGTAAGGTTGATTCAGGTCGGATGCATCGATAAAAAGCTCGCCCCTTACCGGATTTGGATATGCGATTGTTTTCATGCGGTCCAATTCAGCCCTGACAGCAATGGTCCGAGACATTGTAAATTTTCCATCAGAGTCGATCTGCTTCAAACGATAATAGGTAATTGCGGCCCTGTTTGTATCCGTAAATGAATATTCGTGTTTCATAGAGCTTGTTCCATTTCCTTTGATGTAGGCTATGGTTTCAAAACTTACCGCATCTGCACTACGCATCAACTCGAATCCTTCATTATTATATTCCTGCGACGTATTCCAAGTAATTAGATTCCCCTCAGATACGTGCTTTCCTGTAAAACTTTGAAGCGTTACAGGTAGTGGCCTGCACTCAGATGCAGCCGCAATTTCTTCGCGTGAAGAACAACCCGGCGCATTGCCGTAAATTGCAATGCTTCCTGATATCGCACGAAGGCAGACACTTCTTACGGCACAGAATGATAGCTTCGGCGAGTTAGTAAATGCCATGTAGTTCGGAGCATTAGCAAGATTTTCAAGACCCGAAAGTGTGGTTATACTTGCATTATTATCCATTTGCAGGTAATTACCCACAAAGGAAAGATTACTCAGTCCTGTCACACTTGTAAGAGACGGATTATTTGAAATATACAGATAATTGGGTATGTAAGAGATTCCGTTTAAGGCGTCTACGTTTTTAAGGCTGTTGTTCAATGCAATGGATACTTCTCCTCCAATCGAGCTGATCCCCTCCAATCCGGTAAGCGTTTCCAGCTTTGCGTTTGCACCAACAGATAGAAAAAATGAAACGCCTTTTACGTTTTTGAGGGCCGCAATGCTGGTAAGTGAATTATTTCCAACAACCCGCAACTGAACAGGCACATTTGACAAATTGTCGAGACCATCAAGTGTCACCAGTAATGGATTATCGATTATGTTGATATAACCATTGATAAAAGCAAGATTTGAAAGGCCCGACATATTATTGACAATTCCTGTACTAGCCAATGTAAAGTCGCCCAGAACACCTTGTAAAGACTTAAGACTGTCAAGATTTGTTACGTTTGTACCTGAAATAGTCAGGCTGCCATTGATAAGGCGGCAACCACGATAATTGCTCCGGAAATTGTTGATTTGTTCCTGACTTTGGAATGCTGGAGGTGAGCAAAGTTGTGCAAAAGATGAAATGCTGAGTAGAACAAAAATAACGGATAGGAAAGTTTTTCTCATGAAACACATTGATAGGTTAATTAAAAAACAGCAACAAGCGGCATTAAATTACCACCTATTTACTAATAGACAGTTGCCCTTGCCAATACTTTAAATAAGATATCAACTAAACTTATTAACCGGCACCAACAATGATGCCGGCAATTTGTTCAAACTTTTCTCCTCCTATCCTTCCTCCGGCTCCGGTCCCTTTTTCCCGGCCAGCGGGTTCTCTTTGGCGAGTTTTACAGGCTTGCCTTCACGCGCCGATTTGTAGATTGCTTCCATGATAATGTGGTCCTGCAAGCCTTCTTCACCTGGCGTGAATGGCTGCTTGTTATCCAGGATACAACCTGAAAAATGATCTATTTCGGTTGCAAACTGGTCTACTTCCGCAAGACCGATATTCTCATGCAGTTCCATTTTGCCATCGGCCTTGGCACGGGACAGCGACTGACCTTTGTAAGCATACGCTTTGTCCATATTGGCCCATCCTTTTTCACAAAGCACACGATAATGCCGGCTTTCATGAACGTTGTAGTGGGTGGAGCAATTTGCAATTATTCCTCCCGGGAATCTCATCTGCCACGACATCACTTCCTCCACTTCTTTAAACAGCGCATTTCCCGGCGTGCTGTATTGATAGGCAAATACTTCCTCAGGCTCCTGTCCGAGCACAAAGCGTGTCGTGTTCAGGCAGTAAAGCCCGATATCCGGCAGGGCCCCGCCTCCGGCTAGTTTCAGCTTATGGCGCCAGTGATCGGGATTGGCACTGCTCTGGCAATTGGATGCTTCCACAAACTTGGGTTCGCCCAGTTCCTTTTTCTGCACCAGCTCCCGCAGCTTCCGGTTATGGGGCTGAAACTGGATCCGGTAGGCAACCATCAGCTTCACGCCTGCTTTGTTGCAGGCGGCGATCATCTCCCTGCATTCTTCGGCTGTATTGGCCATTGGTTTTTCACACAGAATGTGTTTGCCGGTAGCAGCTCCCCGCACCACGAATTCTTTATGAAGCCCGTTCGGAAGTACGATGTAGATGACATCCACTTCCTTGTTGTCTTTCAGTTTATCGTAATTTTCGTAGCTGTAACAGTTTTGTGGTGTAACCCCGTACATTTCTGCCACACGCTTCATCTTTTCAGGACTACCGCTTACCAGTGCGGCAAGCTTCGACTTTTTACATCCTCCGAGGGCCGGAATGATCTGCTCAAGTGAAAGGTGCCCCAGGCCTACCACGGCGTAACCTATACGTTTGTCCGGCGGCAAGAGAGTGGGTACCGGAGCCGAAGCCTGATCGTACTGCGACTTCCAGGCTTCGAGCACAATGGGCTCCTGGGGATCTGACGGGATTCGCGCGGGGGGAGAAACCGGCTTCACCGCCTGCGCAAATGCGTCGTGCGAAGTACTGCCTGCAAGGCCTATCCCGCTTACGGCACCCAGCGCTGCATACCTGCCACTGAGCGACAGGAAGCCTTTGCGGGTGATCGGCTGGGAGATTGTTTCTTCTGAAATTGGGTCTGTTGATGAATGGAGCAGCTTTTCGTTATCCTGCATGATCTTGTATTTTGAGTAAAACAGCATTGCCCGGTTGAGCAAAACCTTGTTCGCAATAACTATGCCTTCACCAGCAATTCTGAGCTTTACAGGCCTGTGCAGCATTCTTTTTTGTATACAAAAACAAAAAGCCCGGCACATCGTATGCACCGGGCTCAGCACCTTTTTAGCAAGGTGAAGTAAATCAGTTTATTTCTTCTTGTTTTTGCCTGCAGCCTCTTTGGCAAGCGGCGCTGGTTCAGGACCTTCTTTTACGCGGAGCAGCGTGATCTGGGCAGAGAGATTAGGACTGTCGTTCCAGTTATGTTCGATCACATAGAGGTTACCATTGAGCGTATCTTCAACAATATCCAATGGATTCCCAAAGCCCGACATGCCGACAAGACCATTATTGCCCGAGCCCGAATGCACTTTTATAATATCGTAAATACCGTCATCGCCTTTCTGGTGCGTGTTCTTGATTGAACCCGGTTCCAGCACAATAATGTCGCCTCCGCCCGAGAACCGGCATACCAGAATCTTGCCCTGCAACGCTCCCCGGAATGCATTGCTTTTATATTCAATCACACCGTTGGGCGACTTGTTCAATCCAAGATCATAGCCTGTGCGGTAATTTTTATCTGCTTTGACGGACGGCAGGTACAGCGAATTGTCCTCCGGCCCACGATTGAGGACATACTCTCCGCGCATCGGATTCGGGTGGCCAAAGTAGCCCACAGGCAGGTTCGGATTGATCCGGAAAAGCCAGTCGTGCTGCACCTGTATGTTGGTGGTCACAGGAATGCGCGGCCCGGTGTAAAATGTACCATCAGGCCTGCGGGTGCCTGCCACGGATGCCGGGGAATTACCGCCACCGCCCGAACCGTTTGTGGGGAGGTACAGCTGCCCATTGGAGTGCCACAGCAAGTCGTATGCATTCCGCACGCCCGAGGCAAAAATGGTGACTGGCGCCTTGCTTCCATAGGGGTTGTAAGTACCATCGGACATGGTAGGCGCTACCTTCGGAGCCTGGTTTACGGCCCGCTGGTTTGATGTTGTCTTTACATCGAGCGGAAGGTTGAATGACCTGAGCTTCGCTTTGTCAAGCCGTAAAACCGTACCTGCCAGCAGACTCTCGTGCCGCTGCCAGTCGGCATCGTACAGACCGGCCGAACTATTGCTGCCCTGGCTCATGTACAATGCACCGTCCGGCCCGAATGCCAGTCCGTTGATCATGTGATCGCGTTTGGAGCGTGGCAGATTTGTAATCATCAGCTGCTCCCGCTGCAGACTCGAACCTTCCAGCCTGGAAATATTGCCGTCAAATGCGGGTGCCATGGACATCCCGGCCGAGGAGTGGGAAACCCATAGGATCAGGTTTTCAGGAGTAGATTCCGGATCAAAGGCCATCCCGATTGCGGAGCGCAGTCCGTACCTGCTTACCAGGGTTTTGATTACCCTCAGACCGGTCAGCAAGCCGGTTTTATGATCAAACGTAAACTGGTCGATCAGCCCGTCGAGCCGCAGGGCATAGAACTTCCCGTCGGGCCCGATTGTAAGCGAAGTGTATTTTTTATTACGTGTCCCTGGGATAGGTACTCGTGTAAATTCCGCACGCAGCATGCTGCTGGAATCAATGATGGCCTCGTCGGTGGTAAAAGTAGCCTCGTAAGGTGCAAAAGGAGCTCCTGCATACGATTTGACACCCCTGGTAATCACGAATTTATAAATCGTATTCGGTTCAAGCTCCCGCGTAGGTGTAAAGCTGATCACGTCGCCTCCGCCGGTTCCCTGCACGGTGCCGCGGATCGGATAAAACTTTGAATCCACCAGTTTCAGGAGCATTACCGTACGATTCGTGATGGTTGTATTGTTTACACCCCCTTTTATACCTTTTTTGGCAGGAATATGCAGGTTGTTCGCCGCAATACTGGCTGACTTAAGGCTGATGCGTGCTGTGCCGTTCAGCGGTGTGGACGAAACCACATACGGCCGGTTACCATCGACTACGTTAATCTGCACGGAAAACAATGCACTGGTCAATTCTCCCGAGCTCACCCTCAATGTTGCATGGTAAATGCCGACCGGCAAGTGCTCCGCCGCAGCATAGTCAAACCTGCCGGCAGGCTGCCTTCCAGCAATATGTTTATCAAAATGCAGCCAGTTTTTAGCGCCGCGCCCATAGCTGATCCCTAGCTCGTAACGACCGGATGCATTATTGGAATTGCCCATGACCATGGAAAACGCCTTCTCCCCTTTCGAGCCTTTCACCAAGGTCAGATTGACGTTTTTGGTGCTCGTAAATACATAAGGGCTCACCGTCACCGGCTTGATTGACACGGAGTTGATTTTGGTACTGGTACCACCATCTGCGCTGAGTGTAAGCAGCTCATCTTTTACGTCAACCCGGACCGTAGCCGATTTGAACCGGCTGATCGTACCCTTTTTACCATTCGGGACAAACTTGTTGATCGCCAGTTTTCCCTCTACAAAAATGGAGTGTTTCTCGATCTTGGATGTTACGCGGCCGTCTCCTACTGCTACGGTTACGTCATAGGTACCATTGGGAACTTTGATCTCCCAGTATCCTTCCCGTTTGACACCCTTCCACCTGGGATTGGCAATATGGTTGGCCTGCATGTGCACGAGTGTCGCAAGCAACACGTCGTCGGGTGTATTGCGATTCCGACCATTGGGGGTAAGATTGAGCGCCTTGCCGGTAGCACGATCCTTCCAGCCGTAGACCAGCCCTGTGCCCTGATCTTTACCGGAACGCCAGCCAAAAGGCTGCCCGTAATCTTTCAGGTACCCCAGCGGCGGCTCACTTTTCGGATCCTGGAAGTCGATGTTCAGGGTTTGCGGATGCATGGCATCGATCACCTGCAGGTCGATCAGCAGTGAAGCGGGAATATGCCCGTCAGCGGTGCAGGTTACCATCGCATGGTACTGCCCCGGCTTGATGTTCGAATTGATGGAGCGCGGACCGAATGTAAGCAGCCCGTCGGTCGTGTCCGGCAGGTGCAGCCATTTGGCCTCTGTCTTGACGAGCCTGAAAACGGGCCCAGTGAGTTCCGACAGAATCTTGACCACCCGGGGTTGAATGAGCTGACCTTTTAAAACGGTAAAGCTGATACGCTGAACGGAAAAATTGATTTTAACCGGACGCTTGGGAGCGGCAGTACGTATCTTTTCAGATTCGGGCAGTTTGATGCCGGTATCGATGTCCCGTGCTTTGGCCTGAAGTAATTTGGCACTGGCAGCGGTTTGTCCATAGTCACTTTGTCCGATGCGCGTACGGTCGGACAAGGTATCCATGCTGGCGGTGTGTATAGGCAATTTATTCGAAAAATAACCGGATAACGCATTCGCCCGATTAGAAAATACACATAGGAACGTTAATAGTATGCATATTTTATAACAAATTACCTCTTTCAGATATAGTGTTAAAAACGTAGATTTTTTCAAGATTCTTCATTTTGGGAACGAACAATGATCACTCATGTCCAAACCTGGAACATGCCTTGACCGCCATTCTGAGTTCTGCTGCCACGGTGTTCAACAATAAATCTGTCGGCAAAAACAGACTGCCAAATTCCATATCAAACAGTATTGAATTAAGACGGGCAAATTGATTTGTCAAACCGGCAATTCAGCCTCTTCCAAAAGTTGTTTTCATCGTCGTTATAGAGTTATTATGAGTATGGTTTACGCAATAAATTAATTGGTTCCGCAAATGTACTAAATAGTTCGCAACTCCCAGCAAAGTAGCTGGTTACAGCATTTCCTTTTAGTTCCTCCGGGCTGTTTCAGCCAGAACCTTTGACTATATCAACGATAAGTAAGGCCGGATAGATTAGTCACCGCCATAATATTTAAGAATAACTTGGATATATCTAATTTTACACGAACACGGAGAAGTGCCATTTAACGTGCATCCATATACGCAGCAAGCTGAAAAACTTCCCTGTGCGTACTGGCGGGCATATTTGGGTATTTAAGCCTGAATTTCGATGTAAAAAGGGCTGGATTATGCGGGTTCTACAATGCCCTGTAACTAGATGCGAAAGAATATATTATTGCCGTAGAAGCTGGTCGAGGAAGTTCGGATATTGCTTGCTAAATGCTTCCTTTTGAGGTTCTGAAAACAAGGATTTGAAGAGTGGAGGTACAAAGCTTTTCCGCTGCCTGCGGAGGTTCAAAGATGTAGAAGATTTACCCAGTGACGACAACCTTCCTCAACTCGTTGGACAAGTCAGGAATAGTCCCCTGTTTGCGGATTACTTTTGAAATCCCTAATTCCTGCATATCATGATCTGTGATCATCGGTATTTCACCACTCAGGATATTGATGTTGATATGGGCTGTGCCCTGCAAAGCGCGCAACTGACGTATACAGTCGATGGGATCAGACAATACCATATTCCAATCCAGAAAAATATAGTCAGGAATGGGCAGATTATTACTTTCAAGCAATTTTACCGCTTCATTTCCGTCACAGGAAAAGCTGCAAGAAACCGTTGGATGCGACTGCTGTAAGGCTAAAAGAAAAATCTCCTGATCTTCTGTATCATCGTCTATGACAAGGCAGGAAATCGGACCGGGTGCTCCCAATGCACCATGAATACCACTCATACCAGGGGGAAATTTATATTTTCCGGTAAAAGAAAAAAACTGTGCCTTGAAGAATGGTTCTTAATTTTTTTTAATAATTACTTCCTGAAAGGCTTTGTAGTAGCCGCCCACCATCCTTTTCCAGCTGAAATGCGTTCTTGTATAATGCTGAGCCATATCACTTGAAATTGGATCAGCGGATTGATTCAAGTTTAATTCGCTCAGTGCCAGTACCCATGCACCGGCATCCCCGGCAGGCAGCAAAAAACCATTTCTACCATGATGTACCGCATCTGTTATCCCGTCGAGCTCAGCAGCAAGCACCGGCGTGCCATGCAGACTGGCTTCCAGGCATACCAGCCCGAAACCTTCCATGTCCCCTTTTACGGCAATATTGGGCATGACGAATGCATCTGCCGCGCTCAGGAGCATACTCAGATCCTCCGCCGGTACTTTACCCAAATGTTGATAGCGGTTCTTGTTTTCGGTTCTTTTTGCAAGCTCCCGGATTTTGTTTTCATCGGAAGGCAGGCCGAAAAAGAGTTCAGTAAGCTGGCGGAAACCCGCTGGAAGTAAGGAAAAAAGCCGGTTGCCCCATGTTCTTTTAGAGCGGTACGGACCTGCCATCAGGTATAGCGCATTGTCTCCGAGCATGGGCAGTACCTCGCGGATAAACCATGAAAAACCCTTGCGCCTGACTGGCCTGCCCACGGAAAGCAATACCTGCCTGCCTGCCAGATCGAGCCCGTACTTCGCCTCGATATATCGGGCGGCCTCCCTCCTGGTTACCTGAGCCTGCTGCTGCTGATCAACCCCATTGTGGATCACCATCAGCTTTCCGGGCATCAGACCCCGCTCTGCACAGGTCGTGGCAGTGGCCCTGCTTACCGCAATCAGCAGGTCAAAACGGTTGAAACGGGGGAGAATGTATTGCTGGTACAAACCCAGCGGAAACACCACATCCAGGCCGTGCAGGGTTACAGTGCGCGCCAGGTGACCATAGCCTTTGTGCCAGAGACACATGGCTGCGATGAGCGCATCGTTGAAGTGGATCACGGAAATCCCCGGATGCTGCCGGCACATACAGAGTATCCTTTTTTGCAACGACAGGAAAAACAGCAGCCTGCTGCCGCTGCCATCGTATACAATGGTATGTACCCGTGCGTGCCGCTGCATGCCGGTGATCAGCTCATAGCTCTGCTTTTCCATTCCCCCGATTGCCGGCGGGTATTTATGGCTTACGAACAATATTTCCATGTACTGCGGAAGAAAGACGGCCCGACCGCAACCGAATGAGGTAAGCCGCCAAACCAAATAGTATCCAGAAAAGCTGGCGAGCACGTCTTAGCACGGATAACGTAAGCCATGCGCTCGCTGCCGCTGGGCCTAGTACGCCCAGCATCACGCGGTTGCCGAGCTCCTCAGCCCCCAGCTGACCGGGTATAAACCCGCCCGCCGTCTTAAAAAAGGTAACACCCAGATCTACAAACATGGCCTGCAGCATCGTAGCCGGCACATGCAGAAACAGCAGGATCAGGTAAATTTCCACTGCACCCAGCACCCAATGCATTGAAAAAAAGATAGCGGCAAGCACCAGGCCTTTTTTGTCATTTGTAAAAAAAAGAAAAAACGCCTGCCTTACTTCCCCTATGCTCTGGCTGAACTTTAACCGCATGCTGGCAGCACGCCGGCTTGTTTGAAGCGGCTTCCACTTGGTGACGAGTAATCTGCCGGCCACGATCAGGAAGAGGATACAGGCAGCAATGTAAACCATGCTCTTCGCAGGTACGGCTGGCAGATTCGGGAGCCTGAATGAACCCTGCATGGAGATGAGTACAGCAACTACCATAAAGAGGATCAGCTGGGTCGCTGCCATGATCACCCGCGAAATCAGCAGGGATGCGGTAATTGCCGTGGCTTGCGGGAGCCGGCCGGCGAGCAGGTATACTTTGCAGGCCTCTCCGCCCACAATCCCCGCGGGATTGACCAGCCCCACCGTTTCCCCAATCTGCCGGATCAGAAACAGGTATGAAACCGAAATGCCTTTTGCCTGTCTGCCCATGCAGTACTTCCAGCCGACTGCCCCGCACCAGTTGGCCACAAATGTGGTGAGAAGCAGATAAAAGAAGCGAAAATCAACCTGACGGAGCGAGGCGCATACCAGGCGCAGGTCTGTGGTTTTTACAAAAACATAAAAGAAAAAGCAGACCATCCCGGCCAGCAGCACTTTCCAGGTTTTCATGCCAGTTCACCGGCCGCAAGTTGTCCGGCCATTTTTCCTATTTCATGAAAATACTGTCCTGCAAGCTGCTCCCAGTCGAGTGTTAGGCTGAGTGCCCTCCCCGCAGCGGCAAAGCGCTCCCAGACCGCACGGTTTTCCAGCACCAGCCGGAGCTTGCCCACATAGTCCGCTGCATCTCCGGGATCACACTTGAACCCGTTTTCGCCCTGGGCCACAAAATCGGCAGAGCCGCCGCCATCGGCAATGACGCACGGAAGTCCCGATGCCATGGCTTCGGCGACCACGTTGCCATAGGTTTCAGATATGGAGGTAAAAAGGAAAATATCCGCGGAGGCATACAGGCCCGACAGGGTCTGGTGATCCACTTTACCCAGAAAAACAGCTCCCGGCATCTGCTGTTCGCAAGCCTTGCGCGCCACGCCGTCGCCCGCAATCACAAAGTTATAAGGCAGTTCCGCCTGGCGGCAAAGGTTGTAGATGCGGATCAGCGTTTCCAGGTTTTTCTCCCAAACCAGCCTGCTGGCAAACAAGATGACGGGCCTGGTATTGCCCACCAGACGCTTCATCAATGCAGGGTTCCTTTTACCGGGATTAAAAAGAACGGTATCGATCCCGCGCTTCCAGATCATGATCCTGCCCGGCGAAACACCCATAGCAACCTTTTCCCTGGCAATGCTTTCGGAAGGGACATAAATGCGGTCGCACTGATTGTAAAAGCGCGTATGCACGGCTGCCATGCTTTCCCGTGCGTACCGGATCAGAAAAGGTGCTTTGCTGAGGTAGTAATCCAGGTAGGAAATAAAATGGGTATGGTAGATCGTCAGTACCGGAATACCCCGGTGATGGGCAAAGCGGAGGGCATAATTCCCGAGCAAAGAAGGCGTTGCAATATGCACGACGTCGGGGGCAAATGCTTGCAGCTTATCTTCCAGCGCTTTACCTGCCAGCTGCGGCAAAGCCACCGAGTACGTGTTGTTAAAAGGCAGTGTGAGGCTGGGAATGCGGATGCATTCACAAGCGGCCAGGGTATCAGGCCCGGTACCGCATATAAAAAGAAACTCAAACCGGCGGGGATCAATCCGGCGAATGAGCTGGAACATGGTGCGTGAAGCCCCGTCGAACTCTTCGATCAGTATATCAGCGAAAAAAGCAACACGGATTTTCTCCATCGGCCGGGAACAGTCAGTTTTGGGTCAGCAGTAAGGGTAGTTCAGGAAGTTTCCAGTTGAAAACTGCGCTTACCGGGTGGTGGTCGGAAAGCGGGCTGCCCTTTTCATTTCTGAACAATTCTTTTTCAAACCGGTATGCTGCCGGAACAAGCTGCACGACCGCACTGCTGCGGTAAAGGATCTTGTCAATGGTTTCAGAGGAATCGGTCAGGTCGAGGATGTTGCTGGCTGGAAGCGCGTCCTTTTCGACGGGGTACTTTTTATTGCATTTCAATTCAACCCAGATATCGCTCAGTGCATTATCCCTGATCAGATCGTGCACATTGTCGTCCGCAAAAGTATAATGCGCATTGAGGTCACCCATGATCACCACCGCTGTGTTGGCCGAGTGCTTCCTGATGTATTCCGAAAGCTGGCGCAGGTTGCCACGACGTGCTGCTGCGGCTTCGGGATGGTTGAATGCATTGGCATGTACGTTATAAAAATCCACAAACACGCCCCGGCGAATGGCTATCCGCGAGTAGCTGAAACCTTTGGGTGTAAAGCAATCGGCGCCGGTACAATGCGTCCAGGCTACCCTTTTGAGCTCCGATACCGGGTACCGGGAAAGGGTATTGAGGCCATCGCCAAAAAGCACCGGGCCCTTTGAACCTGAGCGGTACGGGTGCGCATTGCCGCTGTTATAAAGCTGGTCATTGTAGTTGAAATCCTCCTGCACATGGCAGATATCGTAAGCATTCAGCTTTTCACCGATGCTTCCGGTACTTTGGGCACGGTTGCCAGCCGCACTGGACAGGCCCTGAGGAAGGCCTGCAATATTGTAGGTAATGACCGAGAATGAGCCTGCGCGGACAGTGTCACTTATAAATACAGCATTTTTGAGCAATGCTGCCGGTTGTACACCATACACAGCCGGGACAGAAAAGTTGGTACAAAACAGCAGGAGAAAGAAGAGCGGCCATAAAGCCAGTGCAGCGGGAAAGCTTTTCATTTTGGGCATCGACCTTTACAGTTCAGATGCCCAAAAGTATTTTTCCAGTATTTCCTTAAACTATCCCCGCGGTTAACCTTCTGTTAAGTTTTGTTTGACAAAAGTGTTTACAACAATGCATCAAGCCTGACGGGCAGCTTGTGTATACGCTTTCCTGTTGCATGAAAAATGGCATTCGTAATCGCAGGTACCATGGCCACCAGCCCGATCTCCCCTACTCCTTTAATGCCGAGTCCATTGATCAGCTCATCTTTTTCCTCCACAAAAACCACGTCCAGGTCATGTACATCGGCGTGGACGGGAATGTGGTATTCGGCCAGGTTGGGATTCATGTACTTGCCGAGGCGGTGGTCCTGTGAAGTCTCTTCCATCAGCGCCTTGCTGATACCCCACACCATGCCGCCCAGGATCTGGCTGCGTGCCGTTTTGGGATTGATGATGCGGCCTGCCGCTACGGTGGTGAGGGCCCGCTTTACCTGTATGATTCCCAGCTCTTCATCTACTTCCACTTCTACAAAAGCCGCGCTATGTGCTGCACGGGCGTAGTTTTTGGTTTTGAATACACGCGGCAGACCGGTATTGACCGTGCGTACTTCCTTGCCTTTATTAAGCTCTATTACAGTTTGCAGTGACATTATTTGTGCAGGATTGTCTTTCAGAAAAAACATTCCGTCCCTGAAAACCACATCATCTGTCTTTAAGCCTGAAAAAGGTGAATCCGGCGCTTTGGCTGCAATTTTCAAGAGCTTTTTACGCAATGCCATACAACTCGCCTGAATGGCCGAACCCAGGGTTGCCAGCGTGAAAGAGCCCCCCTGAATGGGTGCAAAAGGCATATCGCTGTCGCCATATCCTACAATTACATTTTCAATGGGCAGTCCCAGCTCGTCTGCCGCAATCTGCGCCATGACGGTTTTGGTACCTGTGCCAATGTCCGTGACCGCACTGGAAATATGCAGCTTTCCATCACTACGTACCGTAGCGGCGACGCGGGCTACCAGCTGGTTGGCCTCCCATATCCCGGTAGCCATACCGTAGCCCACCAGCTTGCTTCCGCGGCGCATGCTGCGCGGCTCAGGATTGCGGTTGTACCAGCCAAAACGCTCGGCACCCTGCTCGTAGCAGGCTTTCAGCTCCTTGCTCGTATATGGTTTTTTCTTGCTGGGATCGGTGGTGGTATAATTGGCGAGGCGAAGCTGTACGGGATCCATGTGCAGGGCGTAAGCCAGCTCATCGAGGGTACTTTCAATGGCATGCATGCCAGTACTTCCTCCCGGCGCACGCATATCCAGCGGGCTAAATACATCCATGGGTATGATCTGGTATTCCAGCTTTGTATTTTCCGCAGGATAAAGCATCCCGCCCCAGTTTACGACGTTTTCAATGTAATCTTCAAACTGTGAAGTTTCTCCCAAGGCAGCATGTCCGAGCGCAGTAAGCCGTCCGGAAGCATCGGCACCGAAGCGCATGGTCTGCAGGGTAGGCGGGCGGTGGCCAAAGGTAAACATCTGCTTGCGGCTCAGTACCACACGTACGGAGCGTTTCAGTTCAAGCGCTGCCATCACGGACATAAACAGCTGGTACTGCGGCCGCAACCACCGACCCAAATGCGCCGCCCACATAAGGTGAAACAACGCGAACATTCTTGAATTTCAACCCGAATACATTGCAGACGTAGAGCTGACTATTGACGGTACCCTGCGTTTTGTCGTAAATCGTAAGCTTTCCTTTGCCTTCGTAAACAGTGGTGGTCGCAAACAGCTCCATAGGATTATGGTGCTCGGTACCATGCTCAATGTGCGCGGTAACCTGTGCAGCGGCGCCCGAAAATGCCTGATCAAAATCCCCCTGCGGCTTGGGCGGAGGTGGTTTCAGTAAGGTTGCCAATCCTTTTTTAGGATCCCGGGCCTTGCCTGCATTATCATGAATGTTGGTTGAAAAAGATTCTTCCTTGTACACCACCTGCACCAGGGTAGCTGCAAAGCGCGCGGCCTCGAAGGTATCCGCCACGACCAGCGCGATGGGCTGTCCGTTGTACAGGATCTTATCATCATGCAAAGGCTTGAACACCGATCCGGGCGGCGCATCCATATCTGCATACTTGAAGTCAAACCATGCGAGAGAAGGTTTGTTTTCATGCGTAAATACCTTCACTACGCCGGGTACTGCCAATGCACGCGAGGTGTCCATTTTTTCTATGGTCCCTTTAGTAATAACACTGTTGACCACATACCCGTAAAGCAGGTCTGCCGCAGGGTAATCGCCGGCATAGCGGGCGTCGCCCGTTACTTTAAGTTCTCCTTCCAGCCGGCTCACCGGCTCGCCAATTGTTCCTTTTATCGACATCCTGAATATGTTTAAAGAGAAGGCTGCGCACCGGGCAGCTGGGTTTCCGGTTGCAGGGCCATCATGCCGGTACGGACAATGGCACGCCGCGCAAGTTCAATTTTGAAATGATTGTGTTCATATCCCACGGCTCCATCAAGCGCGAGAGCTGCTGCTTTACTGAAATGCTCAGGTATTGGCTCCTTGCCCGCCAGGTACTGCTCGGCTTCGGGCGAGCGCCAGGGCTTGTGGGCCACGCCTCCAAGCGCCAGCCTTGCTTCACGGATCAGGCCATCTTCCAGTTCAAAAGCCAGGGCCACCGAGATCAGCGCAAAGGAGTATGAGCTCCGGTCGCGGATTTTCAGATAGGTATAATACTTCTCAAAACCCTTTGCAGGCAAGTCAATCGACGTGATCAGCTCGCCCGCAGCCAGTGTGTTGTCTACTTCCGGCTTATCGCCGGGCAGCCTGTGAAAATCCCCGAATGCAATACTCCTCTCCCCTGCCGGCCCGGCTACCTGCACCCGTGCATCCAGCGCTGCCAGTGCCACGCACATATCCGATGGAAACACGGCAATGCAATCGGGACTTGTACCCAGTATGGCCATATTCCGGTTATACCCGTGGAGGGCGGAGCATCCGCTGCCGGGCTCGCGCTTATTGCAGGGCGTATCGGGATCATAGAAATAGTAGCACCTGGTCCTTTGCAGCAGGTTGCCGCCATTGGTGGCCATATTACGGATCTGGGGAGAAGCACCTGCCAGTATCGCTTTTGACAGCAGCGGGTATCTATGTTCAACCTCCGGATGGTAGGCTGTATGCGCATTGGTTGCGAGCGCGCCAAGCCGTAGACCTCCGTCTGGCAAAGCGCTGATGGCGTTTAAGTCCGGAATACGCGTAACATCCACCAGCATGCCGGGATGCGATACCCCGTATTTCATGAGGTCAAGGATGTTGGTGCCTCCCGCCACAAAGCTGGCACGCTCCGTATCGTGTACACCGGCAAGCGCTTCGCCTACCGTGTTTGCCTGAGCAAATGCAAATGGATTCATCGTGTCTGGTTTTCCTGAACTTTCATGATGGCATCAATAATCTGGGTATTGGCACCGCAGCGGCACAGGTTCCCGCTCATGAGTTCTTTTACCTCATCGCGGCTCTTGGCTTTGCCCTCGCGCATCAGACCTATGGCACTGCAGATTTGTCCCGGGGTGCAGTAACCGCACTGGAATGCATCGTGATCAATAAATGCCTGCTGAATGGGTTGCAGCACACCATCCCGGGCCACGCCTTCAATGGTGGTGATTTCGGAACCGTCTTTCATGACCGCGAGACTGAGGCAGCTCAGCACGCGCTCGCCGTCACAAAGTACCGTGCAAGCCCCGCACTGACCATGATCACATCCTTTTTTTGTACCGGTAAGTCCGGCACGGTCGCGCAGGGCGTCGAGCAAACTTACCCAGGGCTGAACATCAAGCACAACGGGATTACCATTGACAGTGAGCGTTACGAGGCGGGTGGCGAAGCCGGGATTATCTTTCGCGGGCGAATCGGGAAAAGCAGACAGGTGGGTGTGCATGTTTTTACATCATGGTGAATGCAAAGACATGTTCTAAAATTGTACCAAAAAAAATGGGCAACCTGTAAGGCTGCCCATTTAACAATCATTTTTATGCTATGTTACTCCACAAGCAGCTTCGTAGTAAGTGCTCCGGAGGATGACTGCGCACGGATCAGGTAAATTCCCTTTGCAGGTTTTTCATTCTGATACAAAATTGCGCGGGCCCTGCCTTCTGCATCCGTTGCCACCTGCTGACGTTTTACCGCAGTACCAAACAGGTTAACCACCGATACATCCACGGGCTCATTCTTGCCAAAGTTTCTCAGGTCAAGGTAAACCTCTCCACCCGCAGCGGGGTTCGGGTATACGGCCATTTCCATGGCTCCCGACTCGCCCACGATCTCATTTTCCGGCTCAGCTGCGATCCTCGCACCGCTGTTTACCAGCCTGAATATTTCAATGGCAGCAATCGCGACCCGGTTAACAGACGGATTGTAGCGGATTGTAAGCACACCATCCGAAACTGTGGCGGCAAAATCCTTCACAAGGGCCGTCCGGTATCCTGCCTCTGCAAAAATGTCGAAGTTGGAAAGTACCGGCTGGTTTTCAATGGTGGTACCAAAAACGCGCGCACCGTCTTCTGTAAAGAAGTTTTCGATAAAGTGCATTCTCACCAGGTAGTTACCATTGCTCACCGGAATGTCGTAGCCGGTCTGGGCCAAGTCCGTACTGGCGGAAAGATAGCTCTGGTACAATGCATCGATATCGGTTCCGGCCACGCCATTCGGCGGGCTTTGCGTATCCAGTTGTATGGAGCCTGTGCGATAGGTGTTATCGGCTTCATACGTATCACCACCCACGGTCAATGCTGCGTTCGAACCGGATTTGATCCGTCGTACAACGCTCACGGTAGACGCATTGCTGTTTGCAATTCCATAGAGCGGAATGCGCAGCGGCGACTTTGAATTATTGTAGTTGACCAGGATTGCCGCATTTTTGATACCTGCACTTGACGGTGCAAACCGGACTGTTAAAGGCGTAGTAGCCTGTACGGCCAGGGACGTTGTGCTCAGTGCCGTGTAGGAAAATTCACTGGCATTAGGCCCCACAATCCTGACGCTCTTGATGGTAATACTTGGGTCGGAGCTGCCGTTGGAATAGGTTGTACCCATGTTTTTCAACGTCACGGTCGAGGACGAATTGGCGCCTGTGAGCGTGGGATTGAAGTTGATGGCTGAGGAGGTCGTACTGGCCAGGTCGGAGTAATTCACGGTACCTGTTTCCGGCTTTACATTTTCAATGATGTAAATGTTGTCCTGATAATCATAATTCGTGAATGAGTTGTCGATATAATCGTGGTTCACAAAGTAGGTATTCGGAACAAAATTGCCGTTCATATCAATCGCACGCAGGAAACGGATCCCGATGATACCACCGGCATTCTGCGTACGGTCCGAAGAGGAAGTGGTTCCCAGACGGATACCGAAACTGCCCGCAGGGCTGAACGTTCCTATCGCAGCCTGGGTCGAATTGCGGAGCCTTGGACTTAGCGATTGTCCGTCCAGCGGATCATGGGCGTACACTGCGTTCAGCGTACCTGATCCTTTGGCAAAATAACGGAACGTTTCCGTAGCAGCACAGCACCCGTGGTAAGCAGCCAGCTGGCGTACTGTCACCGGCTTTGTCGCATCCGCTCTGACAAAATAAGAAATGGGCACTTCGTTGGAGCTGGGCATTACCGAGTTGCCATTGTTTCCATTGTCTTCGTATCCGTAACCGGTTTTGGAAGTAAAACCGAATGCATTGATGATTTCCTGTGCATGGGGTTCATTTTTACCTTCACCCATGCGCTGGTACAAACCGTGCAGCACAACTTTCCGGGCCGGTGTATTTCCATCATTGCTGTTGATCGTCAGCGTATCATGAAAAACCTTCACCCGTGTGGAAGCATCGAGTGCCGTGAACCTGATCGCCACATCCACCGATCCGCGCGGATTGATTGAAACCGGTGTTGCCGCCGAACTGTCGGAGTTGATTGCAATGACCTTCCAGGCTGATGGGTTCGACAAAACCAGATTGCTGACCGTTAGACTGCCCGATCCCTTGCTCTGGATTCTCAGTTTTACAACATCATGATTCCGGTTGTAGGGAGTTACCTCAGGCGATGTACGTCTCCATGGGATCTGAATGCGTGAAAAAGTCAGCTGATCGTTTGCCGGGAAGCCATCCAGGTTGCGCAATACCATGTATGCACCCGGTGAAGCAGGAGCGAAAATCGAGAAACTGAATGCACTTGTCGTAGTTGTATTGTTATTTCCGTCCACAACCCGGATCACGTAGCTGTAATTGCCTGGCGTACTTACGCTGAACGGTGCGGTGTAGTTGGTAAAAGAACCTCCGTTCAATGCATACTGAAAAGTCTTCAGTCCCGAGCCTCCGTTGTCAGCCGCAGTCATGATCACCCTTACTGCACCGTTGTACACACCTGCCGACATCAGACTGCCGGTAAAACGCGCACTGGCCGTAGGTGCAGTGTTGTCGGTAACAGCAGTAGCCGGCGCAAATGTCACGTAGTTCATTTTGGTGTTGGTACCGCCGGTTGCATCAATGGTAAGCCTTCCATCCGAAACCTGCACCAGCGCGGTGCCTACCCTGAACTTGGTCGCCGACGAACCGGCAAAGTCCGTGATGGCAGGCAGGCCTTCCACATTGACCTGGTGGTTGCTGTCAAAATAATTATTGTCGCCGGCACTGACGGATACTCTGTAACTTCCATTGGGCACCACATACTCCCACTTGCCGGGTGTTGTGTTGTTGGCATTTGATTGCATCTGAATCAGCGACAGCTGGCGTGCATCGCCGGTTCCGGTCCGCAGGCGGGTATTGGCGCTGTAATCCGAAGGCTGCGAAGTAGTGGCGGTAAGCCAGCCGAACTTGCGGCCTGCATCAAATGGCAAACCGTTATCCGCCGTATAGCCGGAAGGTGCCGCACTGCCCGACGGGCGAAAGTTGATACTCGCACTCGCCTGGCTGGCAAGGGATGTTACCGCGAAATCGTCATAAGTATAGGTAACCGCTGCGGATGCATTGCGGTAAGTTGAAAAAATACCCGCATACTGCTCGCCGGCGGTAAGCCCTGTTCCCGAAATGCTTACCCCGGAAGTGCCGTAGCCTGCGCCTGTACTTGTATAGGTGGTTCCATTTGTGGAGTAAAATCCTTCTGCGGTGTTCGTACCTGCATCGATCACGAGGCGCAGCCACACGGTCTGGGTGTTCAGGTTACTGATCACACCTGTCCGGCGCTGATCAGGGTTGCCGGTGCCCGAAGTGGTGCTCGACACGTCATTAAACTCTTTGCGAAGTTCAACCCTGTTGCCAGTCACGCCCAGCTTCACGAATGTTTTGTCATTCAGACCGTACCATATACCGCCTTGCTGCGAGTCGGCTCCATTTACAGGATTCAAAAGTTTGACCTCGATCTGAAATTTTTGTGTAGCCAGCACCCGCACACTCAGGGTATTGATCTGATTGTTGTTGGCCTGAAAGTCAATTCCTTTGCTGGCAACTACCTGCAGGCGGCCGCCGGTGACGGTGATTTTGGATGGTGTATATCCCGGAACCGATGCATTGGAAACAGATCCGTCGGCAGACAGCCTGGTACCCGAGTACGTATTTACTGCGGTAAAGCCGGTACCTGTGCCATTTTTGTCAACAATGCTATTGGTTACACCCGAGGTAAATGAAAGATTATAAGGCATGCCTACGGTAAGTGCATTGCAATCCAGCGTACTTACAGGAGCGCACGGACCGGCCAGCGGGGCAGCAGCACCAGCCCCGGCCTCATGGCCGAGACACATCATCATCGCCAGGGAGCCTGCCAGGGCGGCTTTCCGGATTTTTCTTAGCGGGGGGCTGGGTTGGACACGTAAACTTTCATTCATGTTCTGGTTCGTTTGAGTTATGCAGAATAAAAAGCAAATCGGGAATGCAGGTGGTAACCTAAGCACTCCCGACCATAGATATACTTATGATAATGAGGTTTTTAGATGAATATGAAGCATAAATTACTGTCAATTACAATGGTTAATCTGCCTGGACGATCTTGGCAAAACGTGCGCCGGAGATGTACACCACCTTCACAATGTACGAGCCTGGCTTACGGCTTTTGTCCGTGAGCTGCATACTGAACTCACCCCGCCCATCGGCCACGCCGCTCACGGTTCTGATCACATTGCCTTTGAGGTCGTACAGGTAAATGGTCACAGGTTCCTGCCGGTTGAATTTCTCCAGACGGATGTTCACGGGATTACCGGAACTTGGGTTCGGATACACGGTCATATGGTGGTCTTCGCCTTTATTGTCGTCCGACTCGGCTGCGCGCAGCAGCTCCAAACCGTCAGCACCGTTGATCTCGATTTCCTTTACCGTATTGTCCGTGCTGGTTACAATGAGTTTGCCTTTGGCCAGCCGGCCCAGATTGGCGGATGCGAGCACCCGGAAGTTGACGGTACTGTCTTTTGGAATTCTTAAAGGTGCGCCGCTGGATGGCAGCAGGATATCTTCCATGGAAAGCGACCCTGAACCGGCCAGCCGGATTTCCTTGATCTCCAACACACCGCCGCCATCATTGCCCAGTGCCACGTCGTACTGGCGAGCATTGGCGTCGGGCTGGGCAGTACGCGTGGTAGCTGCAAGGCTCATCACCGGAGGCGGTGTTGCATTCGTCACCTGCAAAAGGGTGATCTGCGGAATAAGCGTCGGATCATCGTTCCAGTTGAACTCGGATACATACAGGTTTCCATTGACAACATCTTCCACAAGGTCAAGCGGATTACCAAAACCCGACATTCCTGTCAGTCCCATATTGCTGGATCCTGTATTGATTTTCACGATATCATAAATTGAATCATCCGACGGATTCCCTGTTTTCACCTTTGAGCCCGGTTCGAGTACGGCAATGTCGCCGCCGCCCGAGAAGCGGACTACCAGTACCTTGTTTTTCAGAATACCGTTGAATGTATTGCTTTTATACTCAATTACACCATTGGGTGAATTGTTTGTGCCAAAATCAAACCCTGGCCTGAAATTGGCATCCGCCTTGACAGATGGCAAATAAAGGGTGTCGTCCTGGTATCCGCGGTTGATCACATACTCACCACGCAATGGATTGGGATGCCCGAAAAATCCTACCGGTTTGGACGGATTGATTCGGAACAGCCAGTCGGTCTGGGCCTGTACGCCGGTTGTTGCAGGAACTTCGGGACCGCTGTAAAAGGTACCATCCACCTTGCGGGTGCCCGGTACAGATGCAGGTGTATTACCCTGCCCGCCCGAACCATTGGTAGGCAGGTACAGCTGACCATTGGAATGCCACAACAGGTCATATGCATTTCTCACACCCGATGCAAAAATCGTCAGCGGCGCATTGGAAGCGTACGGATTATAGGTACCGTCACTGAACGTAACCGAGTTCAGCGGTGCTGCATTGATCAGTGCCTGGTTAAAGGTGGTTTGCGCATTCAGCGGCAGGGTGGTCAGCTTGCTGATGTCCAGCCGGAGCACCGTCGCCGAGAGCAAGGACTCGTCGCGCTGCCATTCGGAATCGTACCTGCCTGCAGAACTCATACTTCCCTGGCAGATATAAAGCGCACCGTCCGGGCCGAAGGCGACACTGTTGACCAGGTGATCCTTGGTAGACCTTGGAAGGCGGGTTACCATCAGCTGCTCGTTTTCCAGGTTTGCCCCGGACAAGCGCGACAGGTTACCGTCAAACTCCGGCCCGTTGGTTGTTACCCCTTTTGAATGGGTTATCCATACGATGGGGTTGGCCGATGTAGCAGTCGGGTCAAAAGCGAGACCAATCGCCAGACGATCGCCGTATTTGTTAAACAATGTATTAATTGTCTGCTGGGATGACAGCTGTCCCGTCGTATGGTCGATCACGTAGCGGTCGATCACGCCGGTCATGCGCAGCCCGTACAGCTTGCCGTCAGGCCCTACTGCCAGGGAAGTGTATTTTTTGTTCTGCGTTGCCGGCAGCGTAACTTTTTTGAAACGCGCATTCAGGATATTGGACGAATCGACCGGTGCTGATGATGTGGTAAATGTAGCTTCATAGGGTGCAAAGGAATCACCGAGCAAAGACTTCACTTTGGTTGTTACCACAAACCGGTAGGTTGAGCTGGGTTCAAGACCGAACTTGGCATTTTTACTGATTACGTCTCCCCCTACGGATCCCTGTGCAGTACCCCATACAACCGTCTGCTGACCGTTGACGACTTTGTACAAAAAGACGGACGTGGTATCAATGGTATTGTTATCCACCCCGCTCACGCCTGCGGCACTTGGAATACTAAGGTTATTGGCGGCCGCGAGGGGCATGTTCAGACTCACGTTGCTGGCACCGTTGGCTGGATTGGACGAGATCACGTAGGGCTTCTTACCATCCACTACATTCACCTGGATATTGAACTCGGCGCTCGTGAGTGTACCCGATGTAGCTTTCACCGTCGCTTTGTAAATACCTAGCGGAAGATTGCGCAAGGCTGTGTAGTTGAATGATACGGATGGCAACACGCCGCTTGCGGTTGTGCCAAACGTCAGCCAGTTGCTGGCGCCGGCCCCATAGGTGGCCGATATGCTGTAAGTACCGGAAGCATTGTCCGAGCGGCCGAGCGAAACAGAAAGAATCTTGGTATCAGACGCTGTTTTATCCAGAATAAGGTTGGAAGTTTTGGAAGACCAGTACAGGTAAGGGCTCAGCGATACGGGTACAATGTTGGCATGGGTAATCTTGGTATTATTACCCCCGTCTGCATTAATGGTAAGCAGCTCATCCTTCACGACCACCCTGATGGTATTGGATTTGAACCGGCTGATCGTGCCCTGTTTTCCACTCGGCACAAAGTTCTGGATCGCGACGATGTCCTCCACTTTGATGAAGTGTGCTTCGGGAGCTGTATTCACAACACCGTCACCCACAGACACAGTCACGTCGTAAGTTCCGTTGGGCACTTTCGCTTCCCAGTAGCCCTCTACTTTGGTACCCTGGAAATTGGTGGTGATATCATCCGCCTGCATGTGCAGCAAAGTCGCCAGCAGCAGATCCTGCGGATACGGGCGCTTTCTTCCATTGCCGCTCAGGTCAAGCGGAGTACCGTCCGTGCGCCGTTTCCAGCCATAAACCAGCCCCACAGACTGATCGGTATCCATTCTTGGACCAAATGCCTGACCAAAATCCCTGACATAGTTCAAAGGCGGCTTGGTGGCCGGGTCCTGAAAATTCACATTGATTGTTCTGGCAGTAAGCGGATCAATCACAAGCAGGTCTATCACCAGGTTACCCGCTTCATACCCGTTTGCCGAAGCCATTACGTGCGCCTGATACCGTCCTGGTTCAAGGTTGGTAGCAATCTGTTGTGGCCCGAATGTCAGCTTGCCCGAAGCGCCGGGAAGGGTGAGCCAGGGCGCTTCCGACTTGGTCAGGGTATAACCCGAAGTGGGAGTTACCGTCACACTTTGGGCAGGTACGGGGTTGCCTCTCAGGATCGTGAAAGCAAGCCGCTCACTTGAAAACTGTATTTTCTGGGACGGCTGGGTAACCGTGAAGTTGTAAGTATTGCTGATCGTCTGGTTGTTGTTACCATCAACTGTCTTGATTTTCAGGGTATGGTTGCCCTGGGTGCTGATGGAAAAAGGGGCAACATAATTGGTATACACATCCCCGTCGAGCGCGTACTGGAAACTTTTAAGCCCAGCCCCACCCTCATCACTTGCAGTAAGGTACAACTGAACCTGGTCCAGATATACATTGCTGGACTGCGTTTTTCCTACAAATCTGGCACTTGCCGTAGGTGCAACAGCATCCGCTACCGCAACCGCTTTTTTGATGGACACGTAGTTCATCTTTGTATTATCTCCCCCGAGCGCATCCACGGTCAGCTTGCCGTCATTGACCTGCACAAACCCCGTGCGGACGCGGAACCTGGTTTGTGTGCTGGACGTAAAGTCGCTGATCAGCGGTAATCCCTGGACATTGATCTGGTGACAGCTGTTGAAGTAGTCATAATCGCCGGCGCTGACTGTCACCTGGTAAAAGCCGTTCGGGACGAGGTACTGCCAGGTACCGGGCACTTGTCCGCCAACAGTTGCCTGCATCTGTACCACCGAAAGCTGCTGTGGCGGGGCATCTGTGCCGGTCCGCTGGCGCATATTGAGCTTCATATCAATAGGCTGCATGCTGGAAGGATTTACCCAGCCATATTTCCGCGTATTGTCAAAGGGTAAGCCATAGTCTGCTATGTAGCCGGAAGGTGCTGCCGTTCCCTGCGGACGAAAGTTGACGTTTACATTCTGGAACTGGGAATCAGGCTGGCTGGTGTCCTCTACCGAAAAGTCGTCAAAGCTGTAAGTAATAGGCAAAAGCGCGTCGCGGTAGGTGCAGTAAATACCCGTAAAAACATTGTCCGCCGTAAAACCCAGATCGCTGATATTCACAGATTTGTCACTGTACCGGCTACCCGTACTGATGTAAGTGATACCGTCAAGGGAATAGAAGCCCTCCGCTTTGTTGGTCACAAAATCGAGCACAAGCCGGAGGCGTACGGATTTATTGGACATACCTTCCACGGTTCCTGTGACGCGCTGGTCGGGGTTGGACGTGTTGGTAACCGTTGCAGTTACATCATTGCGTTCTCTCCGAAGCTCCACCTTCTTATAGCCGACGCTCAGTTTGAGGAAAGTCTTGTCATTGATCCCGAACCACAATCCTGCCTGGGCAGAATTCATGTTCTGGCTGGGAGAAACCACCTTGACCTCAATCTGCATCTTCCGGGCAGTAGGTACCTGCACGCCCAGCGCATTGATCAGGTTATTTTCGGTTTTGAAGTCAAGACCTTTGTTGGCCAGCATCCTGATCCTGCCCCCGCTGAGCGTAATGCGCGACGGCTCATAGCCGGGCACCTGTGCAACGGAAGGCGAGCCGTCGGCGATCAGCCGCCGGCCTGAGTAATTCCGGGCCATCGGGAAGCCGGTACCCACACCATTTTTATCGGTAAGACTTCCGCTGACATGATTGTCAAAAACGAGGTAAAGCGGCAGCGACTGCTTTAATGCCGTACACGGAAAAGTGCTGATGGACCCGCATCCTGCAACTGCCGGCAGGGCGAATAAACCTTTATTTTCGGGCTTGCGGGTGGCGGGTTCCTCACCCGGATTGTTCGCACGGATTTTACCGCTGCATACCAGCAGAAGAAAGATGAACAGGTAAGATTTGTTGAGGATAAATTTATAGCGCATAACGTTGTTGAGTTTCTTATTAAAAAGTTTAGGGTTTACCATTCATAGGCGCATACATGCCGGTTTGAAGGCCAGCACCTGCAATAGTGTGTCTTGGTTTGAGAAAAAAGCGATTAATATCAGGTGGGTAGTGTAAAATGAAAAGTCTGCCGGAGCTTCAATGACATTTTGTCAAAAACGAGATCAACCCGGGATAAGTCGACAGAAAATTCAAGCTAATCAGATCTTAATTGTCGTTTCTGAATTAAAGATTTAATTAGGTTAAAAAATACAATGCAAATCGATCAGGAATCGGATTTAAAACATTGCCTCAACTTTAAGATGCGGAGCAGGTTAGTGTGATGCTGTAAAAATGCTAAAAACAAGCGGGGTACTTAGGTTAAATTTCGTGAGCCGGGCAAATTGGGGTATGAAACGGACAAATATTTTTCCTAAGCAAAATGAAGCCTGATGTCAAAACTTCTGCATTTTTATTAAATGGTAGTGTCAATATTTGTTCTTGCATTCAGATATCCGGCACGTAATTCAGGCAGTTAAGTAATACTGAAATACCATAACGATTCGTCCTAAACGCAGGCACTTTTATTCCTATTTTTTTATACTTAAATACCAAAATAGAGCACATATTTAAGTTAGTGCAATGCATTTACAGAAACATTTATATGCGCGCCAAAGAAATAATTACATGATTAATATTAAGCTATTTCAGGAGCATTTTATTTCAATATAAAAATAAAGCGCGGCAACTATGGTGCCGGTATAGTTACTTAATTACCGCGCTAATTTTTACGTAAAGTCGAAATACATCCGGCCTGTGCGTACTATTTTCCTGCCAGTGATTTCAGATAAAGGGTGATGGATTCGATTTCATTATCAGACAGCACTCCTTCAAAGGAAGGCATTTCGGGACTGTAACCTTTTACTACTTTCCGCCCCGGATCAAGGATCGATTCCCGGATGTATTTTTCGTCTGCAACCGTAGTGCTTCCATCTTCAAACGTCCGTCTGGATTTATAAAGATTCTGGAAAGGCGGGCCATACATGCCATCGGTTTTCAGCCCTTCCGAGTGGCAGCCTGCACATGCCATTTTCTGAAAAAGCGCTTTGCCTGCCTGTGCTGTTGCCGGTGCTTCTTTCGCCGCCTTAACCGGCGCGCTTTCATTCTTAACCGACAATAATGCAAGGTTCACATCTTTGAACCCGTACCTGGAAAGGTCCATGTCGCCCGCATCATTAACCGTAAACCAGAAACCTTCCGCAGTGGCAAGTCCCGACGTTGTCCGCAATGTATAGTTCAGCTCCATTTGTTCCACCTCCTGCATATCCGGGATCAGCAGCAGCACCTTCCGGTTATCGGCCGAGAGGTATGCGCCCGCCACCGGCAGTGTCTCCTCCCCCTTCGACCCATCGGTCTTGAAGTGCCCGGACCCATATTCTTCCGTGCGCTTGTAATTCCAGCGTTTGATTTGATAATGACTTACATCCTCGGCCGTTTTCCGGTCCAGGGGTGTGTCAAAGCCGAGTACGATCCCCTGCTTACCTGCCCTGAAATGGCCGGGAAGGAGGCTGGTTTTACCCGTGTACCGCAGCCGCAGCAAAGCACTGATGCCGGTGGAAGTTGAGCCCCAAAGGTTGAAGCCGCCCACGTACAACTGTCCGTCGGCCGGGTTCATTGCACCTTTGGAAGTAGGCGCCGGATAGTCCGCATGAATGACCGAAACCCCTCCTTGTATGTTTGTAGCCGCACTGTCGATCAGCACGCGGAAAAGACCGGGGCGTCCGAATGAAAAATGCACCAGGCTGCCATTCAGCGGGCCCATGCGGTCACTGGTTACCCAGGCCTGGCTGATGCTGGATCGGTCTACATTATGCGGGATCCAGGTGAGGGGCCGGGTAATTTCAGGCTGGTCTTTGCGGTGAACCGTAGGCTCCACGCCAAAATAGTCGCCTTTTTTGATCAGGTAAATGGGTGTGGACGGCACAAAGTTACCCTGCTGGTCGGAGGCAGTGAGCGCGCCGGTGCGGGGATGCATGCCCAGGTAGGGCCCGCGAAACCCGGTGGCTACTATCTCCATTTTGCGGCCATGTTCATAAATGCGGATCACCGACCCGTTCTGATCAGACCCCGCCCTGAAACCCTTGGCAACCGCTTTGGTTACGCCGGGACCATTATCCAGGCTGCCGCCTTTGGCAATATAGAAGTTACCGTCCGGAGCTGTCACCAGGTCAGCGGCCCACTCGCGGGATTCGGGCGATTGCTGCATGATATTGGAATAATTTTCATAAAAATCAGCTTCCCCGTCGTGGTTGATATCGTGAAGCCGCACAATGCCTTCCCTACCAAATACATATACAGAATCTTTGACAATCTCGATGCTCATCGGTTCGTGCAGGCCTGAAGCAAAACGTTTCCATTTCAGCTGAGCCAGGTTCTTGCTGATCCCGTCCACAGTCCAGACATCTCCGTCGAACGTAACAACCGCTGCGCGCCCATTGCTGAAAAAACCCACATCCGCCACCCGCACGTTCCTTTTCCATGGATTGGGCAAGGGAAGTGTAAGCTGGTCCGTGACGTAGGCGGCCGTATCAGGAGCAAGCTTTCCGGCTGTGGTCACAGCCTGCTTCCAGTGTGCAGGCCCGCCCTTGCGGAAGTCGGGCATGGCAGCGGGTTTTATCCGGCAATATTTTTCAAACTCACCCCTGCGGCTCGCCGGACCTTTCCAGATCGCCACCGCCATGTCACGCGACCTGGCCGACGCTGGTATGCGTACAGTGAGGTAGCGGCCATTGGTGATTCCGGCCTGCACGCCGCCACTTTTTCCCAGCACAGCCACTGCCGTTACCGAGTCCTTCCCGGCTCCCTGGTATACATAGGCGATCTGCCCTTTGATTTCGCTGCCGGATGCATTGGGTACGTCTGCCGCCGTAAAGTACAGGTCTGTACCTCCTGCCCCGACCTGCATCGTACGGGTAAATGCGGTTTCACTCCCGAAGCGCGCCGCACCGGGAAGCTCAGATATTTCCGACTTCCCGACCGTATACTGAAGAATCGCCTGTTTACCAAACACATACAAACCCTTCCAGCGCCCCTGCTCAGCAGGCATGGGCTGCCACGATGGCTGCCGGTTTTCATCGGAAAACGCAGGTGCTTCCACAGACCAGCCTGCATAGGAGCCCGTGGCGATGCGCGGCGACCCGGTGACCGTGGTTACCTGATTGTTTTTATTAAAAAAATCACGGTACGAGATCTGGGCCATTTGCACCATGGGCAGGAATTTGCCTGTCCAGGCTACTGACCATCGCAGCAGGTCGGTATCAAAGCATACGTACGCACTGTCGCCCAGCTGCAAAGCCAGGGTACGGGCGGCGATGTTACTTTTTGGAAAAGCAGTGCCCAGCGAGCGAGCGTCCACGGAGGTGGAAATAAATGGAAAGTCCGGCTCCACGAAGTTGCCGATTTGTGTACTGTCTGCATGTAATGCAGCTTGCTTCCGCCAGAGGCGCGACTTACCTGCAAACAGCGCAGCAGAAATAATGAGAAGGATCATACCGGCAGTGAGTACGCGCCGGCCAACAAAACGAGGTGCCCTGGACATATGGATCATTTGACAATTCAGGAGCCTTTGCCCTATTTCGGGCGTGGCTCCCCTGCAAAGAAGAAATCGAACCTAACTTACCCTTACAAATGCGTCGATTTATGGTATTCTACCCATTCCGGGACCCTTACCCTGATTTTTTTAACCAATCCTTAATCCCTATCTTGGAAAGAAAGTCGTTGTTATGGGATTTTCTTTCGGGCTGGATCAAAAAAATACAACTGTTTCCACTGAAATTCTTGCAGGGATTTCGTCCTTTCTGGCTACTGCCTACATCATTGTTGTTAATCCCGCCATACTCAGTCAGACAGGAATGCCATTTCCGGCGGTACTGACGGCAACGATCACGGTTTGTTTTTTCAGCAGCCTCCTGATGGGGCTTTATGCCAATAATCCAATTCTGGTAGCGCCGGGTATGGGGCTGAATGCTTTCTTCACCTTTACAGCCGTGTTTACTTACAAGCTCAGCTGGCAGGTCGCGCTGGGCACCGTATTCTGGTCGGGCGTCTTCTTTTTACTGCTTTCGGTCCTCAACGTCCGCTCGTACATTGTGCAGGCGATACCCAAGCCACTCCGGTATGCAATCGCGTCGGGGATCGGCTTGTTTATCACCCTCATCGGCTTTGCCAACGCGAAGTTTATCGTGGCCAGCCCGGCTACCATGATCAGCCTGGGCCAGCTTACCCCGGCCGTACTGACCTTTGTGGCCGGTCTTCTGATAACGGTCATTTTACTGATCAGAAAAGTAAAAGGCAGCATCCTCATCGGCATTGTACTGACAAGCCTCCTGGCCTGGCCCACCGGGCGGTGGTGGGGCGGCAGCGAGGTAATCATCAGCATAGAAAAGCTGGTGGCAATGCCCGATTTCTCGCTTTTTTTCCAGCTCGACCTGGTAAACTCACTGCAATGGAGCCTCGCGCCGGTGATCCTTGCATTTGTATTTACGGATATGTTTGACAGCCTCTCCACCTTTGTGGGACTGGCCGAAGCTTCCAACCTGCTGGACGAAAACGGCGAGCCTCAGCATATTAAAAAGTCGCTGGTCGTGGACGCTTTGTCAACCACCATTGCAGGTCTGGCAGGAAGCAGTCCGGGTACCGCGTACATCGAGTCGGCCGTGGGCATTGAGCAGGGTGGCAAAACGGGGCTGACTGCAGTGACCGGAGCTGTGCTGTTCCTTCCCTTCCTGTTCCTCTCGCCCCTGCTGAGTGCCATTCCCTCGATCGCCACGGCGCCGGCACTGGTGCTGGTGGGTGTTTTTATGATGAAGCCGGTGATCCGCATCCGGTGGAACAACCTGGAAGAAGCATTTCCTGCATTTCTCGCCATGGTACTGATCCCGTTTACCTATTCCATCACGCAGGGCATTATCTGGGGCTTTCTGAGCTGGACGGTTTTAAAGGTTACCGCCGGTAAATGGAGCGAGATCAGCCTGGCCTTGTGGATCATCAACCTCTTTGCATTGCTTGCTTTACTATTATAAAAATGAAGAAAACGCTTTACGCCAGTCTGTTTCTCCTTTTCATTGTTTTACAAAAAACCGCTGCCCAGCAGGTTACAGGCATCCTGGGCGCGTTTCCTCCCGAGCTGGTACTGCTGCAAAGCAAAATGGAGAATAAGCGGGATACCCTGATCATGCAGGTGAAATTTGTGCGCGGTACCCTGAGCGGAAAACCTGTGGTACTCGCCCAGACGGGCATCGGTAAGGTAAATGCCGCGGTAGCCACGGCCCTGATGATCGAGCATTTCAAACCCCGGGAGATCGTTTTCTCGGGCATCGCCGGCGGGATTGATCCGGCACTTTCTCCGGGCGATATCGTCATCGGCACAGAAGTTACCTACCATGATTTCGGTACCGTCACGGACAGTGCCATGGTGTACCGGCCTACTGCCAATCCGTTTAACATGCAGGAAAATCCGCTTGCATTTGCCTGTGATCCCGCGCTGGTAGCCAGGGCGATCAAGGCATCCCGGGGCCTTTCGCTTGAAAAGATTGTGCGGGAAAACGGGAGCTTTGAGCCGCTCGTGCGTGAAGGTGTGATTGTGACAGGCGACGTGTTTGTATCTTCCGAAAATGCGACGGCCCGGCTGCAGAAGGACTTACATGCTGCCGCTACCGAAATGGAGGGAGCGGCCATCGCACAAACGTGTTATCAATACCATACGCCTTTCCTGATCATCCGGAGCATGAGCGACAAGGCTAACAGCAAAGCTAAAAACGATATGATGGCCTTTTACCAGACCGCAGCCAAAAACGCCGCGGTACTGGTGATGGCAGTGGTGGGCAGCCTGTGATCAGAATACGATGAGCCTTCCTTTGCGCGACGCCTGACTTTTGGTATAGCTTACACCGGCGATGTTTTTGCCGGTCGGATCGAGGAGCGAAAGCGTGCCTCCGTTGTTGCTGAGCTGAAATTGGTCTCCGGTTACCGGTACAATAACAACCTCGCCCGCGCCGGCCTGCAGACCATCCAGCGGCAGCCCGCGTTCCAATTTATCGGTCAGCATGTATCCGTCCAGACTGATGGTAGCGGAGGTTGCATTAAGCAGATACACCTTTTCTTCCTCGCTGCCTCCGGGTGAAACCAGGGCTGCAATGATGTAGAGGTCCTTTTCGGATGTGGCTGGCGAAGGCGCTCCGGCCATCGGGTTACCCTGCTCATCGGTATGGAAAGACTGGGACTGGAATGCAAGAAAAAGGGCTACCCATTCATCGGTCTGCGTAAAATGCAGCAGCATGCCGCCGTCCTGCCAGGTACCATTATCAGCCCTGAACTTACCCTCATTTCCCTGGTTCATGTGGATGTCGTGGATGCCCGAACCCGGCAAAAAACCAAAGTACTGGTCTTTCCGGTTGGATTCGGGTCCCCACCTTTCTCCAAATGCATACAGCTCGGCTCCCGGATCGTTCAATGCTTTTGTAATGTAAAAGTCAAGCTTTTCATTCAGGTCATTGTCGGGGCCGGGCAGGTCGAAGGGCAGCGGCTTCATGAGGGCGCTATCAAAAAGATTTCTCCTGACAAAATCAAGCGCCAGCCCGTTGGGTTCGGAAGGTACAGGTGTGAAACCGCTGGGCAGATCTGCTTCTTTAATCCTGTCGATCAGCTCGTGCTCAAAATTGTCTGTGAAGTAGTAGAGCAGCTCTGAAGGCGCCAGCTGCGACATGACATTGATCGCAATGCGGTGTTTGGAACCGGCTTCATCTTCCAGCAATACCTGGTAGTGGGGCGAATTTTTGGTGGCGAGCTTCTTGCCGGTCACCCTGGCTTTCAGCACACAATAATTTTTCAAAGGCATATTGGTAGCGGTTAAAAGGTGTGGAACATTCGGTAAGCTACAAAAACCGGCACGCTGCCGGGCCTCAGCAGATCAAACTTTATTTAGCGGAAAGCTTTGAAAATCAGGTATGCACTTCAAACTCGTCGGTGAGCTGTACCAGCAGGTCGGGCTTTTGTTCGGTAGCGGGCACAATGGTGTAATACTTGCCTGTAAGTGCCACGCCAGTACCATTCCTGGCCAGATCAATCCGTAAAAAACCGTGGCGATCGTCGCAGTAACGTTCCAGTACCACTTCCTCAAACAGGTTGTTCAGCCCGGTAAACCGGCGATCGGAAAGGGATGCCACAGGATGCAGCTCATCATACCCGCCAGAACCTGCCACTACAAACGGGACTATTTTACCGTCCTCATATTTCTTGTGGAAACGCTGGTAATTATGCACATGCCCGCTGAAAACAATGTCGGGATGGATGCCTGTTTCCAGGAAAACCTCCTCAAAAAACCGGATCATGGGCATGCTCGAACCATGGTTGATGTCGGCTGAATAGGGAGCATGGTGTATACACACGATCAGCATTTTGCCGGGCCTTTCGGCCTGTGCCGCTTTGAGCTCCTCCACAAACCATTCGCGCTGGGCGGGTGTGATCACACCGTATTTGGGTACGTTGCTGTGCAAACCGATGATGTTGGCCAGGGGCGTCTGCAATGTCCAGTAAATGTTGGGCTGGATCATGCTCTTGCGGGCTGCATTGCCGCTGAATGGTACCATCCTGGGATGGGTATCGCAGAAAACGGTTTTGAATGGTTCCAGGCTCTTGTACTTTACCCGGCTGTCCGTATTCACGTCACTGTCGTGATTGCCCGGGATGGCGAACACAGGGGCGGGATAGGATGTAAAAGGTCCGAAAAACTGCCGCTGATACTCGATCGCCTCCCCATGATTGTACACCACGTCACCCAGGTGGTACAGGAACCCGAGCGTACCGCCGCTGGCATCGGGATGCGCGTACTGGTCTACCATTTCCTGCACAACCTTGGTCAGAAAACTCGAATCTTTCAGGCTGCCGCTGTCGCCCAGCATGTGGAATGAAAAGCTGTCGGACGAAATGCCCGGGAGTACTTTCCGGATGTTGAGCCGGTATGGATAGTTGCCGGTCGGGGCAGGCAGGGGCAGAAATTTGTAGGTGTCGTCGGGCTGGCCTTTCTTAATTACCGGCCCGCTGTATTTCGGGTCATTCACTGGATAAATTTTTTGCAGGAGCTACTAGTAAGGAATTGCCAAAAGCTTTTTTCCGTTCCCGTTGATCGTAAACAAATCGTTAAAACCTGCCCGCCTTAACCATACCATCAGCTTAGCTAATCGCCTATTTTCCGCCGATAACAGGAAATTGCGAGATCCTGAGCTGGGTGCAGCCATAAGGCACCAGCTCGATATCCTCTTCCTCCGCGGCCGTTTCCATGTTGTAAATCGTGCTGTACGGAATGGGCCCTGCGGTTTCATTGTACAGCTTCCAGGAAGGTATCTTCCTGGCCTTGGTACGGATGATGACAGGGGCGTTCTGCAAATTCCAGGGATATGCGGCTACGTCTTTCTGCTGGGCTACGCTATAATTTTCCGATATCCTGGCTTCCGGCACATGGTAGAGCCCGTAATTCCAGTCGGTTGCGGGACGCACTTCAATAAAACTACTTCCGTAGGCAACGGGATCCTTGCTATTGGCAACCCTGGTTTCCTGCTCACCGATCTTCAATGCAAAGGTCAGCGGGCCTCTCTCCACCGAGAGCGCATTCTCCTGCCAGCGACGATTGAAAATGTGCATCGGCAGTTGGAGCTCTACCCGGTCGCCATTTTTCCATCCGCGCCGCAGCGCAACTACTTTCCCCCCCTCCGACTTTTCCCACACCTTGCCATTGATTAGTATGGTCGCCTCTTTGCACCAGGCAGGCACCCGCAGGTAAAAGGGAAAGTTCAAAGCCGGGCCCGGTACGCCGCTTTCAAGTGAAAACCGCACCGATTCGTCAAAAGGATAGTTGGTTTCTTCTTTCCACACCATCTCACGACCACCAACCCGGACCTTGGCCTCACTCGGTGCATATACCAGTGCGGCTACTCCCCGGTCGCCAGTCGTATACCACAGATTTTGGGCAAATTTAGGCCAGCCCTGGTGCATGTTGGACGTGCAGCAAGGATATCCCGAAAGCACGCCGTAACATACGTCAGTACCCCCATGGTTATCCGCAAAGTTGCGGACCTGCCTGGTGGCCATCACCTGGTTAGCCTGCTGAAAATACTGGCGCGCCATAAAATCGTCGGTCGCCTGGGCAGGCAGTGCATTGAATGCGATCTTCTCGAGCCGGTCAGCAAAATCCACATCCCCGGTAATTTCAAGGGCCGTTTCAAGTGAAAACATCATTTCCACGGCACTGCAGAACTCCGAGCCCTGCGTGGGATTGTTGCCGTGCAATGCCTCATCACCCCCATAGAGGCCGTGTGCCATCCCATTGTATTTATCCAGATCAGCCAAACCTTTCTTCAACGCATTCAGGTACATTTTGTCGGGATGATGGCGGTAGTACACAGCCGGCTCCTTGAACCCCTGGGCCAGATTTACACAATGGATGCTGCCTGTTTGTGCGAGCAGCCCGGTATGCAGGAATGAGCCCGTGTAATCAAAAGTCTGCCTGTGCAGCAGCTCGCCCAATTGCAGCAGAAAAGGTGCTTTTGTAATGTCGTACAGCCAGTACACCATCATCAGGTTGTCGCCGCCGCGGAACCTTGCCCAGTAAGTCCAGTGGCCAAGGGGTGTTTGGGGGAGTTCTTTCAGCTGGTACCTGAAATAGTTGGTCATCAGGGTGATTACCCGCTGGTCTTTGGTAGCCGAGTAGTACTGCTGGAGTACTTTGAGCATCACCATTTTAGGCCACCAGTCGCGGCTGTTGTCACGCTGCAGGCCTTCCTCCTGCGGGTAATCCGTTGCCGGACCAAAGTAGCCGTCCGGCTGCTGGCTGTTCAATGCCCACTCCACCCATGGTTTTGCCTTCGCAATCAGCTTTTCGTCGTGCAACATGTAGGCGAGCGGCACCAGCCCGTCGATCCAGTAAGGCCCCCGCTCCCACTGGTCGCCGTCACCGCCAAGCCAGCCATTCCGCTCATTCATTACCAGCGGGTAATGTACGTCGAGGTGGCCGGTGAGCCCGTCCCGCTGCCGAACCAGCATTTCGTTCAGCCATCCGGCCGGCCGAATGTCGCCCAGCGGAAGCTGCCTGCAGGTAACCGGTGCCTGAGCCCGGGCCGCAGGGATGAGTAAAGAAAAGACAGCCGCGGAAAGTACGCGAAAGGGATTGATCATGTTAGGGAACGTTAGGCAAAAAAGCTATTCAACGTGGTTGCGTGGATCTTCCGAATACTTCATCAGGTACTCTTTGGGTGGTTCGCTGCCCATCAGGTTTTTGATAAAATAGTCCCAGCGGCGGCGCATCATGTAGCCCGTGTAATTGGCAAAACCGTGGCGCGTATTTGGAAAAACAATCAGGTCATAATCCTTATTGGCATCCTGCAATGCCTCAATTACCAGCATGGTGTTGTAGGGTGGTACGTTGTCGTCCATCAGCCCATGGGCCAGCAGCAGCTTTCCTTTCAACCTCCCGGCATGTACCTGATTGGCCTGCGCGTGGTAGCTGGAGTGTCCGTCTGCGCCGCCTTCCTGCAGCAAACCATTGTAGCGTTCGCCCCAGTCGTCCTCGTAATTCCGGTTGTCGTGGTTACCCGATTCCGCAATGCCCACCTTGAAAAAGTCGGGATAGCGGAACATTGCACAGGCGGCCGCAAACCCGCCACCCGAGTGGCCCCAGATTCCCACCTTTGTCGTATCTATCCAGGCATGCTGCGCGGCCAGCTGCCGTACGGCTGCCACCTGGTCGGGCAGTGTATTATCGGCCATGTTGCCGTAACTCATATCATGGAAGCGCTTGGAGCGGAGCGGGT
This sequence comes from Dyadobacter sandarakinus, assembly GCF_016894445.1. Lineage (NCBI taxonomy): Bacteria > Pseudomonadati > Bacteroidota > Cytophagia > Cytophagales > Spirosomataceae > Dyadobacter > Dyadobacter sandarakinus. Next base: position 651,115 of record NZ_CP056775.1, on the reverse strand, counting down.
TGCTGGTACCTTCGAGTTCCATCACGATAAAGCCCAGCTCGGCAAGTGCCTGGTTGTCGCGCCGCGATGCGCTGAATGCCCAGGTACGCACACTCCCTCCCTGTGGACCGGGATAAATGTAGTCCACCACCGGATACTTCCGGGTCGAATCCATTCGGGTCGGCGTATACAGCAGACCGTAAACATCCGTTTTACCATCATGCGCCTTCACCGAAAACGGTATTGGCGGTTTCCAGCCGGCAGTTTTGAGCCGGGATACATCCGTTCTGGCCAGTTCGAGCAGCTGCTTCCCGGCGCTGTTCCTCAGTACGTACACGGGCGCGACATCGGGCTCAGAGTAGCTGTCGGTAAAATAATCGCCCGAGGCAGACAGTGTCACTGCATGTACGCCCTTTTCTGGTGTCAGCAGGGTCAGGTTTTTTCCGTCAAAATCCACTTTGTAAAAGCGGGTATAGTATGGATTGCCACCCTCGCGCGCATTGGCAAGGAAATATATCTGCCTTTTTTTCTCATCCACCCGCACGAGCTGCGTCACTACCCATTCTCCCCGGGTGATCTGGTTTTTGAGCTGGCCGGTCGCTACATCGTACAGGTACAAATGTCCCCAGTTATCACGCTCCGAGTACCAGATCACCTCCCTGCCCGCAGCCAGGTATTTCCAGCTGATGGCATTCTGGCCCGATTCAAACTGGGTAGGCACATTTTCCTCGAAAATATCCTTTACTGCCCCTGTGGTGGCATCGGCAACCCGGAAGCGCGCCTGCTTGTGGTCGCGGGAAGTGGATACAAATGCAAGCTGCGAACCGTCGGAGCTCCACTCGGCATCATTGAGTACACCTGCCCGGCTGATGTCGTCGCCGAGCGTGGAGCGGTGCGGGTCCGGCGGTACCTGCAGGCGCACCACCTTGGGGTTTCCGACTTCGATGATGACGCGGTGGATCATGGCCACCACGCTGTCACCCGGCAGCGGGTACTTCCAGGCTTCGAGCCTTGGGTGGCCTACGTTGGTGGTCACCAGGTACATATCCCCCACACGCCGCTCATCCTGCTGAAAAGTTGCAATTTTCCGTGAGTCGGGAGACCATAACAAAACCGGCCTGTCACTATGCCGCCAGCCTGCATTATCCGTTGCATAGCCGAAATTGGTTGTGCCGTCAGTGGTAAGCTGGGTCGTCTGGCCGGTTTCAACGTCCCGCACCCACAGGTTCCAGTCTTTGATAAATGCTGCTTTTTTACCATCGGGAGACAACATTCCTGCTTCCCGCTCGGCCGCATGTATTGGTTTTGAGGCTGCATCTTCCGTCAGCTGGTAAGTTTTCAGGTTGCAGCTCCACTTTTTGCCAGCCGCCGAAAACAGGATTGATTTTTGGTCCGCTGAAAAAGTAAACTCCTGAAACGGCAGCATGAATGCTGTATAATTTTTTCCTGAAACCGCCCTGAGTGCTTTGGCCAGCTTTTCATGATCGAATGCGGGCGATTTTGTCCCGCGCCGCGCATCGACCAGCACAAACTCACTGCCTGCGGATGTAAGTACCCGGTACCAGAACCTTTCACCGCTGAGCCACACCGGCTTACCTGGCACCTGGTCGAGGTACCTCTGGGTATGATGAGCCAGGAACATTTCCGCATGTTCGTAATCTTTATCGGTAAACCGGGCCTGCTGTGCCAGGGATGGGCCTGCTATCAGCACCGGAAGTACCAGGGGTAACCACTTTTTCATATGGGTAAATAATGGATGGTCTGTTTGTACTATTGCAAAATAAGCTACTTTTAAGACGAACATTATACCGTCTGTTTGTTAAAAATCAAAATATGAAGAAAGCTATTCTGCTGGGAGCAGCATTTTCTATTTTTATTTCGGCTGCCTGCCTCTCTGCACCTGACCATCCTTCCCGGCAAAGCAGCGGGAAGCAAAGCCATCCACAGGCTACCCGCCGGGTTGCTATTGCAGGCCTGGGCATCGAGTCGAGCACCTTTTCTCCCGCCCTCACCACCGAGGAAGCATTCCATGCCAAATACGGCGAGGAAGTGTTCACCTCATACCCTTTCATGCATACAGACTCGGCCTTGCGCAAAGGTGCACAATGGTTTCCGACACTGGTAGGAAAATCGTTGCCGGGCGGAGCGGTCACCCGCGAAGCCTATGAGTCGCTGGTGAAGCAGTCGCTCGACCTTTTAAGAAAAAACCTGCCCTATGACGGTTTGTACTACGATATTCACGGAGCCATGAGCGTGGTGGGACTGGACGATCCCGAGGGAGACTTTCTCAAACGCATCCGCGAAGTGGTAGGCACCAAAACGTTAATTTCGACGTCCATGGACCTGCACGGCAACGTTTCCTGGCGACTGGCACAGCATTCGGATATTATTACCTGCTACCGTATGGCACCCCATGAGGATGCCCTGCAGACCAAGCGCCGGGCAGTCGGTAACCTGCTCACGCGCATGGAAAACGGAAAGGGAAAGCCCGCTTACAAAGCCTGGATACCGGTTCCGATCCTACTGCCGGGAGAAAAAACAAGTACTCGCATTGAGCCGGGAAAAAGCCTGTACGCCCAGGTTGCGCCCGCATCCGTGCAGGAAGGCATCGTGGACGCGGCGATCTGGATCGGATATGCCTGGGCCGACGAGCCCCGGAACCATGCCGTGGTGATGGTCACCGGCGACGACAAGGCGAAAGTAACTGCAACAGCCGAAAAGCTGGCTGCCAGCTTTTGGAAAGTCAGGAACGAGTTTGCATTTGTTGCCCCTACTGCTTCACTGCAGGAAAGCCTGGACAAGGCATTGGCCAGCAACAAGCATCCTTTCTTTATCAGCGACTCCGGCGATAACCCTACTGCCGGCGGTGCTGGTGACGTAACCTGGACTTTAACAGAAATCCTGAAAAGAAAAGAATTCCAGTCCGTCAATGGTCCTTCGCTGATCTATGCATCCATTCCCGGACCTGAGTTTGTTAAAAGCGCCATCGCAGCAGGTGTAGGCAAGAAAGTGGAGGGATACGCGGGTGCACGTGTCGATGCACGTTTTGCACCGCCCGTAAAGCTGTCGGGCATTGTGGAGTCGATTGAATATGGTGATAAAAATGCCGAGGTGGAAGTGGTGGTAAAAGTGGGAAGTGTGCACGTGATCGTGACGCAGAAACGCAAGCCTTACCACAAAGAGGCTGACTTTACCCGCCTCGGGCTCAATCCCCGCAAGTCGGATATTGTGGTTGTCAAGATCGGCTATCTTGAACCTGAGCTGTACAACATGCGCGCAGACTGGCTCCTGGCGCTCACGCCCGGTGGCGTGGATCAAAACCTCGACCGTCTGGAATACAAGCGGATTAACCGGCCTATGTTCCCCTTCAATAAGGACATGCCCGCCCCCGACCTGAAAGCCCAGCTCGTACCTTTGTCCGACGCTAAATAATGCAATGACATCCGGCTGTACAACCCTGTCAGCCGGATGCCATGATTCGCACCGGCTAACCCTCCTTTTCTGCGCTGTGTTTTTACCCCGCTTTCCTGGTATAAATTGTTTTGTAAATTATTATACTTGCAACTCAGCAAACCACATTACACATGACTATACAGGATCGCATACAACAGGACCTGGCATTGATCTCACAGGATGAAGCAATGCAGCCCCAGCTGCTCCATTTATTGCAGACTCTGAAACTAAATACAACTTCTCAGTCGAACCGGGACAAAGTACTTGCGCACGCCGGCACCGTTGGCAACCAGGAGGCTGCCGAAGTAGCAGGCATAATCAATGACGCATTCGGAGGAATCGATGGGGAATGGCACTGAAAGAAATAGCGCTTGACACCAACATCGCCATTGAAGTCCTGAATAACAACCTTTCTACAATTCTTGCGCTTCCCATTTTGAACTGATCTACCTCCCGGTTGTTGTCTGCGGAGAATTATTGTATGGTGCAAAAAACTCAGCGAGGGCTTCGTACAACCTTCCGCGCTACCTGGGCTTCATTGAAGATTGCCGCATCCTTAACACCGTGAACGCCGTGGCAGCAATGTACGCTGACCTCAAAAGACATCTTCGTATTACCGGCACGCCCATTCCTGAAAATGACATCTGGATTGGTGCAACGTGCATTGTATATGACATTCCCCTATTTACGCGCGATCATCATTTTTCTAATCTTCCGGCATTACAGCAGTTAAGCTGAGGCCGTGGTTCATCGCCTGACGCAGGTATAATGCTGCCTTCATGCTCTTATTTGTTTCAAATAAAAAAGAAACAGACAAGATGAAACTAAACAAATTACATGCGGGGCTGCTGGCTGCGGCCTTCACATTTGCACAACTGCATGAACACGCCCTGGCCCAGCAAAATGAGGTGATACCACTTTGGAAAAATGGTGCACCAGGCTTCGAAAGCCGGGCTAAAGAACCGGAGCAGGCCAAGGATTACTGGGTTAAAAACATTCACAATCCTTCGCTGGAAGTGTTCCTGCCGGAAGCCGGAAAGGGCAATGGTACTGCGGTGGTGGTATGCCCGGGTGGCGGTTTCAGGCTGCTGGTGTACAATGCAGAGGGTGTGGAGCCGGCTCAATACCTGGCAAGGCTCGGTGTCACTGTTTTTGTATTAAAATACCGGCTGCCAAGAGAAGACGGCTCCCCCTACTCGCTGGATAAACAGCCCCGCGAGGATGCACTTCGGGCAATGCGGCAGGTGCGCAGCCTGGCTTCCCGGTATCACATCAATCCTTCACGTGTGGGTATGCTCGGCTTTTCGGCCGGGGGCGAAGTGGTAGCGTCCGTAGCTTACACTTCCGGCAAAGGCGAAACCACTGCCAAGGATCCTATCGACCGGCTTGACGGCAGGCCCGATTTTCAGATGCTGATTTATCCCGGACCGCTGGGCATTCCCGACAAGGTACCACAGGATGCGCCTCCCGCATTTTTGCTGGCCGCCAATGACGACCCCTGCTGCGCGGTAACTACGGTGGATCTTTTAACCCGGTATCGCGAGGCCAAACGTCCTGTGGAAGCACACCTTTATACCAAAGGGGACCATGGCTTCAACATGGGCAACCGCTCGGACCGGCAGAGTATCAAATCGTGGCCCCAGCGGCTGGCCGACTGGCTGGCCGACAACGGGTATCTGAAAAAAGATTAACAAAATAAAAACGCCCTCCGGAATCCAGAGGGCGTTTCCCACAATTTAACTATTCATAGATCAGTCGAGTACGACTACCCTGATTACCTCTGTGGCAGCAGAAGACGTTACTTTGAGAAGGTATACACCTCTGCTCAGGTAATGGTTGGATATCTCCACTTCTGCCTTGTTGCCTGCCTTGAAGTCTCCTGGCAGCGCCACCGGGTAAGTTCTACCCATTTCACTGATAAGTTGCAGGCGCACATCGTCCGAATGTTTGGCCGACACCTCTACGGTAAAACGTTTCGGAACCGGGTTCGGGTACACCTGTGATTTGGCATATTCCACAACTTCTTCCGACGGAGCGATCATTTCCTGGCTTGTGCGCAGGGCAGCAGATGTTCCGGTCTGGATAACAAGCTGTGGCTTGTTGGCTGCATTTTCCTTGCTGTTGAACGTCAGGTTCCGGTTTTGTGAAGTCGGGTTTTTCAACGCGATGCTCACTACCTTATCACCCGCCAGCTGCTCTTTCACAAAGTTGGTCACGTCTATCTCGTAGTACTTGGCCGTGTTGTTCACACTTACGGTTCCCAATGCTGTTGATAAACTGGCCGGAGCATTGTTCAGGTTGATGCCTGTCTCGGTCCACGAATCGTTTGTCACACCGTATGCTGACAGGTTGATGGCTGTCGTGTTCTCGGTATTGTTTCCGTAGATGCGGAGCTTGGCAGACGTTACCTGTGTAAGGCTTCCCAGTGCAAATTTCATATAGCCCGTCCTCGTGATACCGTCGCCGCTGCCTGCTTTCACCACTACCGACGTTTCGTTTCCGTAGTTGGCACCGGCATAAGTTCCGGTCCGTACGTACGAGTCAGCCTGAGGGGTCAGGGTCACGGTGCTGTTCACCGGTGTTTCGGCAGCTGGTACTACTTCGATGGCTGACACTTTCGGCAGGTTGGCTGCACCGGCCAGGAAGTTGATATTAAGCGTGCCGTCGGCAACTGCCACATCAAACGTTTCCTGAACAGCTCTCAGTCCGCCTCCTGCTTTGGCGAAGATGTCGTAGTTGGTCAGCTTGCGGCTTCCCTCCATATCCACATTGAACCTCCGCTTGCCGGTACCATTGGTTGTAAAGTAGGTTTCTGCAAAGTGCAGTACTACTGTCCAGTTACCATTATTGACAGGGATGCTGTAAGTAAATCCGGCGGATGAACGCTCAGACAGATACAACGCATCGTCAGTCGTGTTCTGGATGTCCGTGGTAGCAATGCTTCCGGTGCGGTCAGTACCTCCGAAGTAAGTATCGGCAATGAACTGGCGGTTGCCCGAAGCCAGGTAAGCAGCTCCACCAGCATTGATGCGGATCGCAGATGTTGTTGCAGGCGCATTGTTAACCGTTACGGTAATGCTTTCCTCATCGGACAGGGCTGGCGTACCATTGTCTGTTACTCTTACAGTGAAGGTAAATGTACCTGCCGCTGCCGGAGTCCAGGTGAATGCGCCGGTTGTTCCGTTGATCGCAGCACCAGCAGGCTGGTTTACCAGGCTGAACGTTTTGGTCTGGCCTGCATTGGCGTCCGTTGCAGCAGCCGTGAAGCTTACCGGCTGACCCAGTGTCACCGTTTTGTTTCCAATCGATGCCAGCTCAGGAGCTACGTTCACTTCGGCTGTTTTCGGCATCACTTCAATGGCTGACACTTTCGGCAGGTTGGCTGCACCGGCCAGGAAGTTGATATTGAGCGTGCCGTCGGCAACTGCCACATCAAACGTTTCCTGAACAGCTCTCAGTCCGCCTCCTGCTTTGGCGAAGATGTCATAGTTGGTCAGCTTGCGGCTTCCCTCCATATCCACATTGAACCTCCGCTTGCCGGTACCATTGGTTGTATAGTAGGTCTCTGCAAAGTGCAGTACTACTGTCCAGTTACCATTGTTAACAGGGATGCTGTATGTAAACCCGGCGGATGAACGCTCAGACAGATACAACGCATCGTCAGTCGTGTTCTGGATGTCCGTGGTAGCAATGCTGCCGGTGCGGTCAGTACCTCCGAAGTAAGTATCGGCAATGAACTGGCGGTTGCCCGAAGCCAGGTAAGCAGCTCCACCCGCATTGATGCGGATCGCAGTAGGTGCAGGCGCTTCCGCCACGGTCACCGTGATCGTCTCCTGATCAGACAGGGCCGGGGTACCATTGTCAGTCACTTTAACCGTGAAGGTAAATGTTCCCGCAGTCGTCGGTGTCCAGGTAAACGCTCCGGTAGTGGCGTTGATGGACGCACCAGCAGGTGCATCTGTCAGCGAGTACGTTTTGGTTTGTCCTGTATTGGCATCGGTTGCCGAAGCAGTAAAGGTCAGGGCACGGCCTACGGTCGCTGCCTTGTTGCCGATCGCTGCCAGCTCAGGTTCCACGTTTTCAGCCGGTGAGGTCATGATCAGCTCGATCGCTGAGATCTTCGGCAAGTTGGCAGTTCCTGCGGTAAAGTTGATATTGACAATACCGTCTGTAATGGTCACAGGGATGGTTTCCTGAATAGCTCTCAGTGCACCGCCTGCTTTGGCAAAGATGTCATAGTTGGTCAGTTTTCGGCTGCCTTCCACATCCACGTTGAATGCACGTTTTCCGCTGCCACCCGCACCACGACCCGGAGCTCCGAACCAGATCTCTGCAAAGTGCAGGATTACGTTCCAGTTTCCGTTTGTTACCGGGATGCTGTAGTTGAATGATGCAGAAGAACGCTCAGTCATATAAATCGCATCGTCAGTCGTATTCAGGATATCACCGCTTGGCAGGGATGATGTACCGTTAGTGCCACCGAAGTATGCGTCGCTTGCAAACTGTCTGTTGCCGGAAGCGAGGTACGCGTCACCACCTGAATTGATCCTGATTGCAGTTACAGGGCAGTTGGCCTTGCGGGCAACCGTTACCTGCTGAACCTTGGTACAACCTGATCCGTCTGTTACAGTGACGAAGTAATTGCCTGGCTGCAGGTTGGTCGCAGTAAGTCCTGTCTGTACCGGAGTAGTACCCCACGATACCGTATAGTTTCCTCCGCTTCCGCCTGCAAGGTTGCTGATCGTGGCTGTTCCGGATGGAGCGCTGCACGACATTTCAGGAGCAGTTACAGTAAATGTGATTCCGTTGCGCTCTGGGATTGTGAACACTTTGGAAGTTTCACAGCCACCATTGAAGTTCTCTTTCACATAGAAAGTATAATCTCCGGAGGCCAGGTTGCTGAACACAGGCGAAGTCTGGTATGATCCGCTCTCTCCCATTTTATAGAGGAAGCTTGACACATTGGAGTTGGCAACCCCGAAGGTGATAGATCCGTTAGACTTGGCACATTCTGCACCTACAACCGCTTCCTGCGTCAATACCACTGCATTCGGATTCGCATTCGAGTTGAAGATTTCAAGACCTGCGAGGGCTACCCGGTTCACAGACGGATTGAATTTAACGTCCAGTCTGCCATCGGTAACACTTACTTCAAAGTCTTTCACAAGCGCTGTCTTGTAGCCTACTTCTCTGAAAATATCGAAGTTGGACTGGCGCAGTACGTTTTCAAGACTGATGCTGAACACGCGTGATCCCACAGCGGTAAAGAAGTTCTCCACAAAGTGCATCCTGACTTTATAAGTACCGTTAGCCACCGGAATCTGATAGCGCGTCTCAGCCAGGTCGGCAGCTGCGGACAGGTATGTTTGATAAAGCACGTCATCATCCGTAGCAGCGATTGGTGTAGCGGCAGGCTTATCCAGCTGGATAGATCCGAGGCGATAGTTCCTGTCTGCTTCCCAAACCTTACCATTGATATTCACCTCAGCATCGGAACCACCTTTGATGCGTTTCAGCACACCGATGAGGTTACAGTTGTCATTGGCAATACCATAGAGCGGAATACGCACCGGTGAAAGACTGCTGGTATAATTAACAAGCAGTACCGCATTTTTGATACCCGGCGTGCTCGGACGGAAGGTCACAGTCAGCGTGGTCGACTCCTGTGGAGCCAGGCTTGACGATGTTGCGGTTCCGACGGCAAACTCATTCAGGTTTGGTCCTGCGATTTCAACACTCTTGATGGTCACCGAAGGATCGGTAGTACCATTTGCATAGGTAAGACCCAGGTTTTTCAGGTCGATGTTCTGCGTATTGGTAAGACCTACCACCTGTGATCCGAAGTCAACTGCCGAAGGAGTAGATGCCAGGTCAGAATAATTGGCAGTACCCGTTTCAGGTTTGATGTTGGTCACATAGTACACGTTATCCTGGTAATCGTAATTGGTGATTCCGGGCTTGCCGATGTAGTCATGACCGATGATATAAGCATTCGGAATTACGTTTCCATTGTTGTCAACTGCTTTCCAGAACCGGAGGCCGATTTTGCCTTCCAGGTTTTTGGTACGGTCAGAGTTCGAGATCGATACGCGGAAGCCGAACAAGCCGGTCGGGCTGAACGATCCTTCTGCAATGGCATTCGAGTTACCGGCCTTCAAAGGAAGCAGCGATTGTCCGTCGAGACCATGGTGCGTGAAGAGGGTCGAGTAAGTGTTGGTACCTTTTACAAAGTACTCCACGTTCTCAACAGATGCACAGCAGCCGTGGTAAGCGCCCATTTGTACTACTGAAACAGGCTTGGCTGCATCAGCACGGGCAAAGTAGGCCGACATAATCTCGTCTGTGTTCAGAACCAGGCTGTTTCCGGTGTTGGTACCGTCGTCATGCTGGAACCCAACATTAGACTTCATACCGAATGCACTGATGATCTCGGAAGCTCTCGGCTCGCTGTTACCCTCGCCGGCAGCCTGCCACAATCCGCGCAGGACGATATTTTTTCTTGGTGCCACGTCATCGTTAGACATGATCTTCAAGGTGTCGTTCAGGATCCGCACTCTTCCGGTAGGATACTGTGCTACAAACTGAACTGCCATTTCAATGGATGTGCCCGGATTAACGGTGATGGCAGCAGCAGTTGCGGGATCGTAAGCCACATTGTTGATCGTTGCGATCTTCCAGGCAGCAGGGTTGGAAAGTGCCAGGCTGCTGATGGTCAGAGCGGCAGTGCCCTTGTTGCTGATCCTGGCTTTCACCACGTCATGGTTACGGTTGTACGGCGTAAATGTTCCGTCGTCGTTCGTTCTTCTCCATGGCTCCTGGATGAGCGAGAATGTCAGCTGATCGTTGGCCGGGAACTTGTCAAGGTTTTCAACCACCATATTGGCATTGCTTGGCTGCGTCTGCACCACGCTGAATGACAATGCGGAGCTGGTCGTCTCATTTTTGTTTCCGTCAATTGCTTTTGCACGGAAGCTGTAAGTACCGGCAGCATTGATGATCACAGGACCATAGTAGTCGCGGAAGGCCTCGTTGTTGATACTGTAAAGTACATTGGCAAGACCCGATCCGCCCGCATCAGAAGCATTTACCGTCACCATCACCTGGTTGGTGTATACGCCCGCAGACTGCAGGGTACCTTTCAGGCTGAGCGCAGCCACCGGCGGAGTGAAGTCGCCCTCGGCAGTAGCCGGGTCAACAATCACAAAGTTGATTTTCGTATTGGTACCTCCGGTTGCATCAATGGTCAGCTTTCCGTCAGTTACTTCAACCGTTGCCGTCACAATCTGGTTAGGCGTCTGGGCATTCGGGATGAAGTTCGAGATCACGGTCGTTCCTTCCACGTTGATGCGGTGGTTACTGTCGTAGAAACCTACGTCACCTACTCCAACCGTTACGTTGTACATGCCCGCATCCACTTTCATTTCCCAGGCTCCCGGAGTTTGTCCGCTGCCGGTGGCCTGCATCAGGGCGAGTGTACGCAATCTTGTTTCTACTGTATTGGAACTCCGCTCACGCATGTTGGCTGAATTGTCTTTCGGCGCTTTCGTGGTCGCGTTGATCCAGCCGTAGCCGCGGGTGTCGTCGTAAAGCTGACCGATATCTGCCAGGTACCCTGCCGGTGTTGCGGTAGTAGCAAGCTGGTAGTTAACTTTTACAGCTTTGGCACTTACGTCGGTAACGTGCAGACTGATCGTCAATGCGGCGCTGGCAAAACCATCCGCTTCTGCATTGATCGTTGTCGAGTATACACCGGCAGTAAGTCCGGCCGTATTGACATTGAAGGACAGGCTGCCCAATGCCGGGCTTGGTGCTACCAGCCAGCTTGTATTGGATTTCGAGAACCTCACGGCAGCAGGTGTTCCGTTGCGGGCCTGGAGCGTGATGGTCTTCGCAGCCGATGTTCCGTTGAGCGGCGTGTTGAATGCAAGGTTACTTGCGTCAAATACCAGCTCTTTGCGGCTTCCTGCCGGAATTACATTTTTAAGAACAAATACATAATCCTGGTAGTCACCGTTGGAAGCATCCTCAAAACATACGAGGTAGCTGTTTGGCACAAGCTCTCCCTGACGGTCTCTCAGCGGATAAGTACGTACCGCGTGCAGTGCAGGTCCGCCTGCATTCAATGCATCTTCCGAGAATGACAGGCGATTTTCCAGACCCACTACATAGATACCGAAAGGCTGGTCTGTGCTGAACTGGTCTGTACCGGCCACGATCTGCGGGAACAATGTATTGTGCTGCCCAAAGACGCCCGAGAGTGTACCTACACCCGTTCTTACCGGAGTGTTGCCGGATTTAGTAAAGAATCCGAAAGGAAGCTCCTGGTTAGGCGAGTAACGTGCCACCGGCGTGATGGTTACCGGACCGCTGGCTGCTTTTTCAAACAACGGAATCAGTACTTCCTCACCCTTCATGACAGGCTGTACGCCGTCTGCCAGTGTGGTCCATCCTACGTTGATTTTATAACCAAGCGTATTGACAACCGTCTGCAAAGGAGGCTCGTTGCTGCCTTCGTATCCGTTCAGGGACATGGCATAGAGTCCTACATTAATGCTTGGCAGGTTGCCTGCATTGCTGTTGATCGTCAATGCTGCATTGTATGTAGCGATTGTGTTACCCGGTATAAACTTGACGTCGAAAGTCTTGGTTTGCTCAGGCGCTATCGAAGAGCCCGCAGGTACGTTTTCAACCACAATTTCCTGTACACTGAACTTATCGGGGTTGGTACCGCCCAATGTTACGGATTCAATGCGGAGTTCGTCTGTTCCGGTATTGGTAATAGTAACCCTTCTGGTTGCTGTTGTATTTTTAAGCGCATCAAAGATCAGCTCGCTGCTGCTCACGGCGATGGTCGCCTGAGAAGCCGGCGCAGTCACGTTCAGTGTTACTGCTACGTTTGTGCTTGTATAACCTGCTGCTGCAATGGTTACCGTCGCATTGTATGATCCCGCAGCCAGGCCGGTTGCGTCGATTCCGAATGCATTCACACCCAGTGCAGGTGCTGCAGGAAGTACGAGCCAGTCGCTGGATGCCGACTTGGTTACCGTGATGGCAGGTGTTCCTGCGCTTGCAGCGATCGTCAGGCTCTGAGCAGGTGTAGACGTACCTTTTACGTTTGCAAAAGTCAGTGTTGGCGATGATACCGTCAGTGTTTTTGCTACTACGTCCGTGGCCGATTTTACGTTACGTACGATGAAAGCAATATCCTGATAGTCGAAGCCGGAAACGTGCTCTTCAAATGCAACCACGTACGATCCTTCGATCACATTGCCATTGTCACCTTTGAGCGGGTATATCCTTACATGGTGAGGAATAGCTCCCGTAAATGTGTTCAGGGCATCTTCACTGTACAGGTGACGGTTGTTGAAGTATGGCCAGCGCGAGTAGAATCCGAAAGCTTCGATGCCCGGATCAAACACCGGTGTACCCGTGATCTGAGGATCAACAGACTGGTAGAAGTCGTTGGATACCGTGAACAGCTCGTTTTTAGCATTTGCTTGTCCCGAGATGTACCAGCCAAGACCCGTTACAATACCCGCAGGATCCTGAGGTCCGAAGACAGACAGCGGCTCAATGATCACCGGGCCGTCGGTCAGGCGTTTGAACGACTGGATAGACACCTCTTCGCCCAGCAGTGGCGCCTTAAAGTCGGTGCTATGGATGATGTTGGTATTCTTGTCATCGTCGCCTACATTAACATTCACACTGTGAAGGTCAAGAATAGCCTGCAGTGAAGGCTCGTTGGTACCGGAAAGTCCGGCAGTACCTAACCCGCGGAGTACGATTTCACTTACTTCATTATCAACGCTGGTCACGCGGAGTGTAGCTGTTTTTACACCTGCGCTGGTCGGATTGAATACGATGTTGAAAGTAGAGGCGCTTCCTCTCAGTACGGTCATCGGCGATGCAGCCGTCGGAGCAGGAGCTCCCAGCAGCTGGAACTGATCCTTGTTGGCTCCGATCAGCTCAATGCTTGTTACTGTCAGGTTGGCATTACCGGTATTAGCGATACGAACCGTATGCGCTGTACCTGCTGCTCCTCCTACTACATCGTTATCCACGATTTCGGCAGGTGTAACGCTGGCGATACCTTTTGGTGCGGACACGGAGGTAGCTTTCAGCATCACGATCTGTGATGTTTTACCTGCGTTGTTATTCCAGTTGTACTCGATGACGTACAGGTTACCTGTTTGTACATCTTCGGTAAGGTCAAGCGGATTGGTGAAGCCTGAAAGACCTGTAATCCCGTTTGTACCTGAACCTGTCTGTGCACCGATGATATCATAGATACGGTCGTCGGACTCAGGCGAGTTTACATCCGGCACTGCCGTCATAGAGCCTGGCTGCAACACGATAATGTCACTGCCACCACTGAACCGGCAAACCAGGATACGGCCTTTCATCGCACCGTTGAATGCATTGCTTTTGTACTCAATCACACCGTTTGGTGATTTGTTGAGCTCGAAGTTGTAGGCTGCGCCGCGGTAGTTTACATCCGGGCCCTGGCCTGCATCATACTTAGGGTTGTCGATATAACCACGGTTGGATACGTACTCACCACGAAGCGGGTTCGGGTGACCATAGTAACCCACAGGTTTAATCGGGTTCACACGGAACAACCAGTCATTTTGTACCACCACACCATTGGTTGGTTTTACATAAGAGCCACTGTAGAATGAACCATCCGGGCGGCGGGTGCCGATTACGGATTCAGGAGAGTTACCACCTGCGGCAGAACCGTTGGCAGGAACGTACAGCTGACCGTTGGAGTGCCACAGCAAATCAAATGCATTACGTACACCGGAAGCATAGATCGTCAGCGGAGAGTTGGTCGCATATGGGTTATAAGTACCATCCGAAAGGCGGATGTTGTCAGCAGGAGCTGCATTGATCAGCGCCTGGTTGGACGTTGTTCTTACATCAAGCGGCAATGTCATCCCCGACAGCTTTTTCAGGTCGAGACGCATTACAGTTGCTGCCAGCAAGCTTTCATCGCGCTGCCAGGTTGCGTCATACAGACCCATTGAGCTAAGGCTTCCCTGGTTGTAGTACAATGCGCCATCAGGACCGAATGCAATGCTGTTCACAAGGTGATCCGCTTTGGAACGTGGCAGTTTGGTAAGCACCAGCTGCTCGTTTTCCAGGTTAGCTCCCGACAGGCGTGAGATATTACCGTCAAATTCAGGAGCGTTGGTCAGACCGGCGCTGCAATGCGAGATCCAGGCTACCAGGTTATCGGCAGTAGATGTCGGGTCAAACGTCAGACCTACTGAGGAGCGTGCTCCGTATTTATTGGTCAGCGACTTGATCTCTGTCTGGTTGGACAGCATACCGGTTTCATGATCTACGGTAAAACGTTCGATCACACCATCCAGGCGGAGTGCATAGAAGCGGCCGTCCGGACCAAACAGTACGCTGGTGTATTTTTTACCAACCGTACCCGGGATAACCACTTTCGGTGCGAACTCAGCTGCTACCGGGTTAGCCGGCGGCGCTACGTAGGAACCTGTTGTGAATATCGCCTCGTAAGGAAGGAAGGAAGCACCACTGAATGATTTTACACCACTCGTTACCATGAACTTGTACTTCGTATTGATTTCGAGTGCAAATTCCGGCGTGATACTGATGGCATCGCCACCACCTGTTCCCTGGAACGTACCAGGAATCTGGATCAGCGCGTCACCGGACATTTTGTAAAGCTTCACCGTCTGGGCGTTCACGGTATTTTTATCAACACCACCCTTGAAGCCCGCGATTTCCGGAACAAAGATGTTGTTGGCCGCTACGCTCGCCAGGTTAACACTTACGTTGGTTGCACCATTGGCAGGACTGGAAGAAACCACATAAGGCTGGTTAGCTCCCGGTGCCAGTACCGTCACGCGAATCAGCACGCTTGCACTGATGTAGTTGTTTGCAGAAGCAGTTACTACCGCAGTATGAAGGCCTTCCGGCAGGTTTCTCGCAGCCGAGTAATTGAACGTTACGTTCGGCTCATCACCGTTGTGCGTAGCGTTGAAAGTAAGCCAGGCCGGAGAGTTGTCGTTGTACACAGCATTCAGCGCGATCGGCAGTGCCGGGTCGGATGTTGAGTGGCTGATGTCCAGCGAGAATGTTTTATCTGTATCTGTTGTACCTGTTTCGATGACCAATGAATGCTCGCTCGCAGACCATACCAGGTAAGGAGAAAGGTCGATCGGAGTAATGATCGCCGAGTTGATTTTTGTATTGGTACCACCACTGGCATCGATCGTCAGGTAGCCGTCGAGTACGCGGGCAGTTGCTTTGGCCGATTTGAAGCGGGTTGCAGTGCCAGCAGTACCGGAAGGTACAAACTTGCTGATCAGACTTACACCTTCCACATTAATGCTGTGGCTTTCAGAAACCGTACCCGGATCCGAATCACCTACTGAAACGGTCACTTCGTAAATACCATTCGGCACTTTCATTTCCCACAGACCTTCGGCTTTGGTACCGTTGAATGTTCCGGAAATGGTGTTGGCCTGCATGTGCATGAACGTTGCCAGTGTCACATCCGCAGGCGTGGTGCGCTTGCGTCCGTTACCCGGGATTGTGCCGCCTACCGAAAGGTCGAGCGGGGTTCTTTCAGCAGGTTTGCGCCAGCCGTATTCAAGGTTGGAACCCTGGTTGGCACCTGTTCTTGGTCCAAAACCCTGTCCGTAATCCCTTACCCATCCTGTCGGAGGTACGGTGTTAGGATCCTGGAAGTTAACTTTCACCTGTGGCTGTGCACTGGATGAAGTTACCGTCAGGTTGATCAGCAGCTGTGCAGGCTCGTAACCATCCGCAGTAGCCGTCACGGTCGCCTCGTAGATACCAGGTGCCATGGTGGTGCTGAAATTGGAAGGTCCGAATGTTACGGTACCGGTTGCCGCAGCAGGCAATGTCAGCCAGCTTGCTGTACTGTTGGTAAATGTTACCGCAGGAGTTCCTGTGCTGGCCGTCAGCGTGGTGCTGGTAGCGGTTACAGCCTGGCCCTGTACTGCAGTCAGGTCGAGTGCATTCGGGGTGAAGGTCAGGGTTTTGGCTGGTTCCTGAGCTTGTACCGAGAAGCTGTCGAAAGTAAATGAGGCAGGTGTGGTTGCATTTCTGTAACTGGCGTACACACCGGCATACACTGTTTTTCCATTCAGCGCCATGCTGCTGATGTTCATGGCCGCAGGGTTGGAAGCGGAAGTGTACCGCGTACCTACGTTGATGTAATTAACACCGTCTGTTGAGTAAAATCCTTCAAGCGTGTTTTTAGACAGATCCGCTACCAGTCTGAGGCGAACGGTCTGGTTATTCAGGCCTGAAATGACATCCGTAATGCGTTGGTCTGGATTAGCAGTCGTGGCGGTGGTAGAAGAAACATCATTCAGTTCCTTCCGCATTTCTACCTTGTTGCCGGTCACAGCCAGTTTAATAAAAGTTTTATCGTTCAAACCGAACCACAAACCACCCTGCTGCGAAGAGGTACCATTGAATGGATTAATAACCGTAGTCTCAATCACCAGTTTACCACTTGCAGGGAAACCTACACCCAGTGCGTTGATCTGGTTGTTGCCCGTGGCAAAACCAATACCCTTATTGGCAACAATGGTAAGCCTTCCGTTAGCGATCGTCAGCTTGGATGGCTCGTAACCAATTACTGAAGATGTGGCAGTGCCGTCCTCAGTCAGACGTGTACCTGTATAAGCATCGATCATTGTAAAGCCCGTCGCAACATTGCTCTTGTCGAGCACGCCGCCTTCCTGGCCGTCGAATGTAATCGCAAAAGGCAGGGTCACATTAACCTGGTCACAAGGGAGTGTACTGATCGGTGAGCAGCCGTTCGATGCCGGTGCTGCTTCAATTTTCAGATCAAACACTGCACTTGCAGAAGCCTGAGCGTGGTCGGTTGCACTCAGAAGAATTCTTAATGTACCTGTTTCAGCTGGTGCAGTTCCGGTGAAGTTCTGCGAAGCACTGCTGAAATGCAGCCATGCCGGCAAAGCATCTCCGTTTTCCAGTGTAGCCGAGTAAGTCAGCACATCGCCTGCATCCGGATCAGAGAATGAACCCGTAATGATGGAGAATGCCTGACCTGCCGTAATGGTCTGTGCCTCGGGAGCCGAAATGACTACCGGGGTACGGTTTGGCTCAGTAACCGTAATGGTAAACTGGGTCGAAACTTCCTTCTTGCTGTCGCTTGCAGTCAGTTTCACCGTATAGGCACCGATCACCGTCGGTGTACCGCTGAACACCTGCGTTGCAGCATTGAAGCTAAGCCATGCAGGAAGTGCGCTGCCGTCAACCAGGGTTGCTGTCAGTGAAAGCTGGTTGTTGTCAGGATCAGTAAATGTATTTGCAGGAAGCGTAAAAGACAGGTTTGTGTTTACCACCAGTGTCTGGTTGCTCACCGGCGCATTTACAACCGGCGCATGGTTGGCATCTTCCACATCGATTACCGTAATATTTACAGTAGCAGTAGAGGAAAGTGCCGGCGTACCGTTGTCGGTAGCAGTTACCGTAAGTGCATACGAAGGTGTTGTCGCGAAGTCGAGCGCGCCTGCCAATGTAATAACACCAGTGCTCGCATTGATCACGAACTTGCCGGCACCATTGCCCGCTGTGATGGCGTAAGATACTGTTTGGGTGGTGGTGTCTGTTGCTGTAACCGTTCCTATTTCCGCGCCAAGGTCTGCGTCTTCCGCTTTGCTGAAATTGAAAGCAGAACTTGCAAAAACGGGTGCTTTGTTTGGAATAGCAGCAGGCAGAATCTCGATTGCATTGATCACGGCATTATCAATCGAAGACGTGAAGTCGATGTTCAGTGCACCGTCGGTAACTTCCGTATCAATCGATTTGATGATCACGACCTTGTTCAGATTACCGCCTTCTACAAAAAGGTCAAGGTTTTTCAGGACAGTCGCATTTTCAACCTTTACATCAAACACACGCTTGTTGGCGGCAGACTGGAAGTTCTCTACCATATGCAGCTTCACGGTGTATTTTCCGTTTGCGATCGGCAGGTTGTAGGAAAGGTTGGCTCCGAAACGACGCTCGTAGTAAAGTTCAGGGTTACTAACTCCTGTCAACGCGTACGTAGCATTGGAAGTAGAGCCTGCCACTACTGCGTAAACATTGTCTTCATGAAACACATTACCAGCTACCGTGCGCTCAACACCACCGGCATTGATGCGGTATGGTGCGGATACAACAGGGTAATCCTGGTTTCTGATCGAGAAGTTGTCAAAGGTGAAAGTAACCGGCGTGGTACCATTGCGGTGCGTGGCATAAAGACCCGCATAAATGGTTTGTCCGCCCATTCCCATGTTCGCGATGCTGATCACAGGCGTAACGTAGTTGGTACCTACCGTTACATAATTAACACCGTCGGTCGAGTACGATCCTTCCAGTGTATTATTGGCAAAATCAAGCACCATCCGCAGCCTTACGGTCATTGCATTCAGACCTGTAATAACTGGAGAGAGTCGCTGATCCGTATTGGCAGTAGTCGCATCAACAATGGAAACATCGTTCAACTCTCTGCGCATTTCCAGCCTGTTGCCGGTTACGACCAGTTTTACAAATGTCTTGTCGTTCAATCCGGCCCAGATACCACCCTGTTCAGAGTTGTTTCCATTTACAGGATTGATTACCGTTGTTTCAAAGACCATCCTGCCCGCTGCAGTAACACCTACTCCCAGTGCATTGATCTGGTTGTTGTTTACCTGTGAAGCGGTCGAAAAGGCAATACCCTTGTTGGTTACAATGCTCAGGCGATCATTGGCGATCGTCAGCTTGGAAGGCTCATAGCCGATAATTTCCGAGCTCGGCGTTCCGTCAGTAGCCTGGCGTGTGCCTGAGTAGGCGTCAGCCATTCTGAAACCTGTACCCACATTGGCTTTGTCGACCAGGCCGCCTTCTGTTCCGTTAAATGTCAGGCTGAATGGCACAGATACCTTCAACTGCTCGCAGGGAAGCAGGCTCGTTGGAGGACATCCTGCCACGATAGGCGCTGCATTGGTGGTCACCGCAAAAGTGGTGCTGGCAGAAGCTTTACCGTCTGTCGCAGTGACTTTCAGGTTCACAGTGCCTGCATTGGCCGGTGTTCCGCTGAAAACCTGCGTAGCCGGATTAAAGGAAAGCCAGGCGGGCAATGCGCTGTCATCAGACTGGGTAGCCGAGTAAGTCATTGCATCATTGTCGGCATCGGTAAATGTACCTGCCGGGATTGTATAACTGAACAAGGTACCCGCAGTGGCAGACTGTGCACCGATGGTACCCGCAACAGGCGCCTGGTTCGGTGCCTGAAACTGCGTGATGCTGATATTCACCGCAGCAGTTGCGGACAATGGAGGTGTTGCATTGTCAGTAGCAGTGACGGTAAGCGCGTAGGCAGGTTTGTTGGCGGAGTACGAAACCGTGTCGGTCAGTGTAATCATCCCTGACGCGCCATTGATCGCAAACTTGCCCGCCTCATTACCGGCAGTAATGCTGTATGTCAAAGTCTGGTCCGCAACATCTGTGGCTGAAACTGCTGCTACTTCTGAGTTTGCCGCACCGGGCTCACTCTTGCTGAAAGTATAAGTTGGCTGTGAAAACACGGGGGCCGCATTTACAACCACATAAGGCAGGATTTCGATGGCATTGATTACTGCATTGTCAACCGTAGCGGTGAAGTCGATATTGAGCGCACCGTCTTTTACCTCCGTATCAATTGATTTGATGACAGCAACCTTGGTTTTGTTACCACCTTCTACATAAAGATCGAGATTGCGCAAAACAGCTGCATTTTCAACTTTAACGTCAAATACACGCTTGTTGGGAGCCGTCTGGAAGTTTTCAACCATGTGCAGCTTCACGGTGTACTTACCGTTTGCGATAGGCAGGTAATAGGAAATGTTGCTGCCGATGCGACGTTCGTAGTAAAGCTCCGGAACGCTCACGCCTGACATGGCAAAGTTACTGTTGCTGGTGGTGCCAGTAACAGTAGCATAAGTGTTATCTGCATTGAAAACCTGTCCGTCAACCGTTCTGGTCACACCACCTGCGTTGATACGGTAAGGTGCTGCTACCAAAGGATACTCGTGGTTGCGGATGGAGAAGTTGTCAAAATTGTAAGTAACGGCGTTAGCACCGCTGCGGTAACTTGCAAAAATACCGGCTCTGAGGGTTCCCGTCAGTCCCATACCCGCAGTGCTGAGCACCGGCGTAGCATAGTTGGTACCGATCAGGATATAGTTCACACCATCAATCGAATAATAACCTTCCAGGATACTGTTGTTAAAATCCAGCACCATGCGAAGGCGTACAGTCTGGGTGCTCAGCCCTGTGATGGTTTCAGTAATACGCTGGTCCGTATTGGCAGTTCCGGTTACGGTGGAAGAAACATCATTCAGCTCGCGGCGCAATTCCACTTTATTGCCGGTGATGCCCAGCTTCACATAAGTTTTGTCGTTCAAACCAGCCCAGATACCACCCTGCTCGGAGTTGGATCCGTTGAATGGTTTAATGATGGTTGTTTCAAATACCACTTTGCCGCTTGCAGGGAAATTCACGCCAAGGGCATTGATCTGGTTGTTGCTGTTGGTAAACGCAAGTCCCTTGTTGCTTACAATGCTCAGCACATCATTGGCGACAGTCAGCTTGGAAGGTTCGTAGCCGATTATGGATGAGCTTGCAGCACCGTCAGTAGAAGCACGGGTACCAGAGTAAGCATCTGCCAGTTTGAAACCGGTACCTACATTATTTTTATCGCTAAGCCCGCCTTCGTTACCATTGAATGTAAGATTGAAAGGCAGGGAAACAGCAAGCTGGTCGCAAGGTAGTGTGCTCAGCGGTGAGCAGGTAACAACAGGAGCAGCAGCAACGGCAAGGGTGAAGCTGGCATTTGCAGCAGCTTTTCCGTCAGTGGCTGATACTTTCAGGTTGTAGGATCCCGCTGCGGATGGCGTACCACTGAATGTTTGGGTAGACGCATTGAAGCTCAACCATGCAGGCAAAGCACTGTCGTCGGCAAGGGTCGCTGAGTAAGTCAGCGCGTCGCCGTCGCTATCGGTAAAAGTGGAGGCAGGTAATGCAAAGGTAAATGGTGTTCCGGCAGTCGCGTTTTGCGCAGCAATCGTGCCGGCCACAGGAGCATGGTTTACAGGTGCTGCCGGTGCGATCACAAGATCAAATGAAGCAGACGCAGCAGCCTTGCTGTCGGTTGCGGATACTTTGATGCTGATCGTCGCCGCCAGGGAAGGTGTACCGCTGAACGTTTGCGTTGCAGCATTGAATGAAAGCCAGGCAGGAAGCGCACTGTCATCAGCCAGTGTGGCCGAGTAAGTCAGCGCATCCCCGTCGCTGTCTGTAAAAGTGGAGGTAGGTAGTGCAAAATTAAAAGCTGTTCCGGCAGTCGCATTCTGATTGGCGATGGTACCAGCCACGGGAGCATGGTTCACAGGAGCCGGTGCCGAAACCACGAGGTCGAATGTGCTGGACACCGACGATTCTTTATCGCTGGCAGTTACCTTGATGCTGTAAGCTGCAGCATCAGCAGGTGTACCGCTGAACACGCCGGTTGCCGGATCAAACAAGAGCCAGGCAGGGAGGGCAGCATCATTGTCCAGGGTAGCAGCCAGGGTAAGCACGTCTCCATCGGCATCTGCAAAGGCAGTCTGCGGAATGGTGTAAGAAAATGACGTTCCTGTTGTGGCCGTCTGGTCAGCCAGCTCTTCCGCCACGGTAGGTGACTGGAAAAGCGCACTTGCCGCATCGGCAAGGGTCTTAAGCAGATTTTGCCCGGTAAACTTAGTTACCCGGCTTTGCGTCGTTGGACTGGTCGTCAGTCCGTTGTTTGCTGTGCTGCTTTTCCCCGCGGAGCGCCACGGGAAGAAACTGCCGTCGCGGTCAAAGTCAAGCGCAGAGGTCTGCACGCTGACAATCAACCCGATCAGAATGAGCACAGACCATACCTTCGGAAGTAAAGGAGTTAGCTTGTGAACAAAGGAATTTCCCTTTTTCATAGTGTTGAATAGAGGTAGTTTAACAGAGCGAAATATGAATAGTTGATAAAAGGATATTAAAATCCGGGCTGTAACTGCACAGCAATGCCGTCGTCAGACAGCATATAAGCGCAATCTCAGGGTAACTCAGGTAGATTAAAATGCAGGCTGAAAACGACCGTAGGATGGTTTACAGGCATGGGCGGGGATGATGTCAGCAGCGGACACCAGAGGCAATTCGGGCGGGTAAGGGTCTCTCAGGTAAATCTTGGAAATCATAGCTTTGTTGTAAGTAATGACGAACGTTTGAGTTGATCGCAAACCGGTCTGGTTGTTCCTGAATCGCCTGCATCCATTTGCAAACTGCCTGGTAAGACTTCGCTTAGCTCAGGATCAGGGCCAAAATCCATAGGATTTGCGGCAAAAAACTGTAACTGATTAAATTGAGGGTTATACGTGGTTCACAGTAACTGCGCGGTTTATTAAGCTTTTCAAACATCGCAACCACAGTAAACTGTGTAGGGTAATGTCGGGTTGTTATTTCTTCTGATCAGATTTAATCCTATTTTCTTCAATCCATTTGAAAATCCAAAAAAGGAAAATATCCAAATTACTTGACAAGGCTTCATGCTTGTCGGTGCCCTGCGAACTAACTATGGCTGTAAAAACCGCAGCTGGAAACGCTTTAAATTCAAAATATCGGTTGATTTAAAAAGTGGGCTTTTGCTTAACTGAAAACAAATTTCAGGATTGGCCTACGATCCAAAAAGGATTTACAAACGAAGCGGGCAAATTGACAAACGAAACGGGATTGGAAGACGAGTAAAGTGCAGTCCGCAAAATATTTCTGCGGACCCGATCTTGGAATAGTGAAATTATTTTACTTACCCCTACATAACAATTATGTGCAATGATCTATAAAAGTAAATCGATGTGCGTAAAAGTTATTTTTACTGATTTTAGTTAGATATTCAAATTATTACGCATAAATTCGAATAAAGCTGTCCTATAACTCTTTTGTATATACGTAAGCAAGTACATAAAACTGCTACACAAAAAGTTACAAGATCTTTTTTCCGGTAATCTGCAGCTGATCCGGTAATGGTACACCCCTACAAACAAAAAGTCCTGCAATACCTTGCAGGACTTTTTGTTTGGGCTCATTTTACCTTTCTACTCCCAACCCGAGTTTTGGACAAGCAGCTTGTTGTTGTCGATTTCCGATTGTGGAAGCGGGTACAGCCGGTGTTTGTCGGCGGCGTTGGTTTTGCCCACTTTATGCAGGTTAGTCACGAATGTAGATTTTCCGGTAGCATCCTTCAGGCGGATCAGGTCAAACCAGCGCTGGTACTCATAAGTCAGTTCAAGACGGCGGTCGAGGTACACGGAGTCCCTGAACTGGTCTTTGGACAAACCCGGCGTTAAAGCGGGCAAACCTGCCCGGCTCCGGACGCGGTTAATTGATTTGTACGCCTTGGCCGTTGGTCCATTGGCTTCATTTTCAGCTTCGGCGTGAATGAGCAGTACTTCGGCATAGCGCAGGATGGGCACATTCGAAGCCGATTGGTTTGTCACAGCCGATGAAGCAGGATCTCTCCATTTGTTCCAGAAAGGCGTGGAATCCGCGGTTACGCTGGTGTTGGCGATGGGCAGCGCATACTTCCGTCCGTTGGTCGGGCTGGTAAAGCTCCGCGTGAAAGTAACATCGCGCCGCTTGTCATCCGGCCGGAACAGCTTGTAAATACTGAAAAACTTGTCGGTTCCCTGGGTATAAAAACGCACCATGTGGGCATAGTTACCATTCAGCCCGGGCACTCCCGAGAGAATGGACCTTGGGTATTCACTATTGCCCTGATTGAGCGAATTGGACTTGAATTGGGCCGAGAAAAGGTGCTCTTTATTGTTCTTGAAAGCAGGCAGAAACACCTCTGCATAGTTGGCATTCAGGTCGTAGCCATAGGTGCCTGTGCCACCGTCTGCGGCAGACAATACCTCCTCTGCCCTGGCCAAGGCATCCTTATAATGCGTTGCAAGGTTAAGCGGCTGCGAAGCTTTGGTAAGGTACACCTTTGCAAGCAATGCCCTGGCGGCACCCGAAGTAGCCCGGCCTACATCCGGCGATCCGTAGCTAGCGGGCAGCACGGCAGCCGCCTCGGTAAGGTCCTTCTCAACCAGTGCATATACCTCTGTCGAAGGCGATTTGGCAATTTCATAGGCACCCGCATCCACAAACTTCTGGTACTCGGTAACAAGAGGCACATCCCCGTACAAACGCACCAGATTGAAGTAATACAAAGCCCGCAGGAACTTGGCCTCTCCCAGAAGCCGCTGCTTCAATGCATCATCGAAGTTGATGGTCGGGATCTTTTCCAGGGCTACGTTCGCTTTTTTAATCGCCGCATAATGCTGCTGCCAGATCTCATAAATACGCAGGTTACTGGACGAATGTGCCAGAACCGACAGCGAGCGCACATCCGGGTTGGTCGCTCCCGGACCCGGATCCTCATCGTCACCGGCCATGTTCATGCCCGTGTTGAAGAGCGTATTATAAGGTGTCTGAATGTTGCTTCCGCCTGAATTCAGAAAGAAGTAAACCGCATTTACCGCATTGATGGCATCGGTTTGTGTTTTGTAGTACTGGTCTTCCGAAAGGAAGGATTCAGGCTCCTCTTTCAGAAATTCCCTGCAGGAACCAAGCCCCGTGGCCAGCATGGCAAGCAAAATATATGAATAGCTTTTCATTGTTCTTTCCTGATAATTAAAATGACAGCGACAACCCTGCCTGGAATGATTTGTTGTTTGGATAAACTCCCTGATCAATGCCCTTGTTGATGAGGGACTGACCGTTAAGGCTCACCTCCGGATCATAGCCCGTGTACTTGGTCCAGGTAATTGCGTTTTGCGCAGAGACATAAACGCGCAGGTTCTCGACCCTGATCCTGGACAATACCGACTTCGGAATATTGTAGCCCAATGAGAGGTTTTTCAACCTGCCGTAAGTCGCATCCTCAATAAACCGGTCCGAAATGGTAATCGCAGGATCCTGGAATGCGGCTTTTACATCCGTATTCGTGTTGGACGGGGTCCAGCGGTCGAGCATCACGCGGGATGCATTCACGTAGCCGGTACCCAGTTCAAGGTTGGCGCGGTTCTGGTTGTAGAGTTTTCCGCCGATTGAAGCCTGGAAGAATACCGTGAGGTCGAAGCCTTTGTAAGTGAATGAGTTGGTGAGCCCGGCTGTAAAACCCGGCTGATTTTTGATCACTACCCGGTCACCTGTCTGGGTAATCACACCATCGCCATTCAGGTCCTTGTACTTCTGCCCGCCCGGACTTTTGTTCTGTTGTGGGGTCAGTGCGGCATCACCTGCCTGAATGATCCCGTCAGTCTGGTACACGATGAATGATCCCAGCGGGTACCCTACTTTCGCAATCGATGGCTGGCTGATAATCGGGATGATCTGGTCCACTCCGGTGCCCAGGCTCAGGATCTTGTTGGTATTTTTTGCATAAATAAGGATGGTATTCCATTTGAATGCACCGGTAGTATTCTGGGAATTGACATACAATTCGATCCCTTGGTTGCTTACCTCACCGATGTTCTGGTAAATGGTCGAAGCTTGTCCATTGTAAAAGTCCGACAAGCCCGACGACCCTGCGACGGTACGCGTCAGCAGCAAGTCGGAAGTCCTTTTATAATAGTAGTCAAATACCACATTCAGCCTGTTTTTAAACAATCCCAGGTCTACGCCTCCGTCCAGCTGGAAGGTTTTTTCCCAACCCAGGTTGGGGTTCGGAACCGTATTGGGCGCATAACCCGAAACGGTGGCATTGGAAAAATTGTAGCGGAAATAGGCAAGCTGCGACAGCGACTGGTAGGGCGGGATGCTCTGGTTACCCGTCACGCCACCGCTCACCCGCAGTTTCAGCAGGCTTACTTTTTTAAACTGCTGGAAAAACTTCTCATTATTCAGGTTCCAGCCCAGGGCCGCAGACGGAAAATACCCCCACTTATTACCCGCTCCAAACCGGGAAGAACCGTCGGCACGCAGCGTGAAAGTTACCAGATAGCGGTCGTCAAATGCATAGTTGATCCGGCCCAGGTACGAAGCCAGCGCCCACTTGCTGGCCACCGAGCGCGGAGCAATACTCGTGATACCGGTACCCAGGTTGTTGTATTCAAAGGCATCCGTAGCAAACCCTGCCGCCTCCGCAATGGTACTCTTAGACTGCGATGTCTGGGCGGTAAACCCGACTACGGCATTCACGCGGTTCTTTTCATTAAGCTCCTTGTCATAGCTCAGTGTATTTTCATTCAGCCAGTTGATGGTAGAGATGGTACCTACAATGGCATTACCGCTCAGTGCCGCACCTTCCGCAGTCGTGCTCGGCAGGTAGCGGTTTTGCTTGTTGCCCACCACATCGGCACCCACCAGCACTTTCGCTTTCAGCCCGTTGGCAAGGGTATATTCTCCCGCAACATTGCCGAGAAAACGGTTTGTAATGCTTTCATTGAGCTGATTGTACAGGGAGTTGATCGGGTTTTGCAATGCCGATTCGAACGGACTGTTAATCACAAATCCTCCGTTGTCCTGGTAAATCGGAAGTGCCGGCGGCGTCTGCAGCAGGTTGCCCACAATGGCAGCGGGCGCTACATTGGCTTTGATGTTGCTCGCATTGAGGCTGGCCAGGATACGAAAGCGGTCATTATACTGGTGGTCCAGGTTGACGCGGGCTGAAAACCGGCGGAAATCCGTATGCTGCAATATCCCGTTTTGTTTGAAATAATTACCTGAAATCGCCAGTTTGGTCTTATCTGAACCAGAGAGAATGGAAATGTTGTGACTCTGCATGGAGGCACTTCTGAATGCTGCGTCCTGCCAGTCGGTGCCGGCACCCGTCGTGTCCAGCGAGTAGCCGGTTACACTGGGGATGGAAGCCGTTTTGCCTGAGTTGGCAGCCGCATCTTTACGCAAAGCCCACCACTCGGCTGCATTTAAAAGCGGTATGGTGCGGATTACCTTTTGCGTTCCGTAAAATGCATCATAGTTGATGGAAGACTTATTTTTAGAACCTGTTTTTGTCGTAATAATAACAACGCCATTGGCTCCCCGTGACCCGTAAATGGCCGTAGCGGAAGCATCTTTCAGCACGTCGATATTCTCGATATCGGCGGTGTTCAGCGTGGAGAGCGGATTGATCTTCGAGCCGTCGGTCACCCCGGCATCTGCGAGACTGTAATCATTATTAACAGGAAACCCGTCGATCACATACAAAGGATCACTCCCGGCCGTAATGGAGTTGTTACCGCGTATCTGCACGCTCACGCCCCCACCGGGCTGGCCGGAGGTCTGCGTGACGACGGCACCAGCCACCGAGCCCTGCAGCAAACGCTCCACCGACGCCACCGGCTGACTTTTGATCTCAATGGGAACAGATGCTACCGAGCCGGTAATATCCTTGCGTTTTTGTTCCCCATACCCGATCACCACTACTTCGTCGAGCAAATTGGCTGTCTTCAGCGTCACCTCCACAGCCTCGTCACTCAGCTCATAAATCTCGACTTCCTGCTGCTGGAAACCGGTCATGTTGATCTGCAGGGTAAATGGAAATTCTTTGGCAGGCGCAATGCTGAACTTCCCGTCCACATCGGTTACGACAGCTCGTGAAGTTCCTTTTTCATTGATGGTCGCACCAGGCAAACCTTGTCCCGAGTCATCTTTGACGATCCCGTTAATAACATCCTGGGCCTGTACCAGCTGGGTACTGAGCAACCATACACCCAATAGCCAGATCAGGTAAAAGTGTTTTTTCATTTTTGTGGGAAAAAGTAATGTTAACTATTCATAGGAGTGGTGTTGCCCGGCAGTGCCGCTTTTTGTACGGCTTCCTGCCGGGCTTTTGAAGTTGCATGACTAGGCCGTGCGGGCCGGAATCAGCTCAGCCTGTATCGGCTCAATCAGCGGCAGTTCATGGGAAAGGATGATCGGTTCAAGCACGGGCTCCGGTATCGCATCGCCTACCATGGGTCCCTCGGCAGACAGTTCGCTGCCTTCTTTTTTGGATTTCAGGATGGGCCAGGCAAATTGCGCGTACCATTCCTCTTCCATGTAATGCTTGATACCATAAGCACTCGGGTACTTGCGGGTGATAATGCCGGTACCGAAAATGATATCCCAGATAAAAAACATGTTGCCAAAGTTGCCTTTGTAGTACCCGATACCATCATCGGCGGTGTCGGCGTGGTGCGCGTGGTGGGTAGCCGGGGTCGAGATCAGCCTCTCCATAACCCACCCTACGGGGCTCAGCCATTTGTTTTCATAAAAAGGTTTGTCCCAGGGAATGCTCGAATGCGCACCCGTAGTAATCAGCGATTTGATCACTTTTACAAAGAGGGCCGCATAACCCATCCCGACGTAAGTCAGCGCGGCGGTAAGGTAGGTTTGCGAAAAGAATATGGTATAAATAATGTTCTGGCGGCTCGCCATTGCCATACCCATATACGGAGCACTATGGTGTGTCCGGTGGAAGCGCCAGAGCCAGGGAAGCTGGTGGTGCAGGCGGTGGTACCAGTACTGGGTCAGGTCGTCGGCCACTGCAATGATCAGGAATGCCCACCAGAACGGGACCCACGAAAATACATCTTTCAGGTTCGGCAGTAATTGGGGAAGCAACTGAAGACTGTAATAGGTAACCAGCGGACGGATAATGATCTTGGGCACCACAAAACAGGTGATATCGAGCATGCGCTCATTCTTGTTCCATTTGTTTTCATAAAGCCCGGCAGCAAATTCGGCCACTCCGATCACCAGTACAATAACCGGCAGCCCCCATGAGCTCAGGTTTTTGAACACATCTTCCAGAAACCCCGGTACGCGGAAGGGTACTCCTCCCCCACCCTGCCAGGGCTTGTAGCCGGTGAGGTAAAATGCAGTAAACATCAGAACAATGGGTGCCAGGTAAAGCAGTATGCTCAGGCTGGCATCCCTGGTGATTTTTCGGGCAAGCGCTTGGTCAACTTTCATAGAATGGATGTTAAGGTAGTCAACTGATGAAACGGTAGGCCAGCCAGATACCGCCGGCGATCAATGCGAAGGGAACAAGGGTCAGCAGGATGCCTACTGCTATCTTCTTGGCCAAAAGGACGAAGTCAGCCGATGTCATAGCGAAACGGTTTTGGGAGATGGATATCGGAAATATCCCCTGGACAGCATGCCGGCAGGTTGCCGATTGACAACCACCGAAAATCAGCTTCCTGTCAGCACTGCTGCCTTACGGCAGCCTGCCCGGGAATATTTCCGGTACGTAAAAATGGATGGACGAAATCAGTGGAGATCAGCAGCTGCAACAGCAACCTTGCATGGGCATGCATGATGTGACCCCCTTGTTTGCCGAAGACAAAACAGAAACGCGTAAAACATTCGCTTTCATAAACGAGTGATTATTTAGGTTTCCTATGGCACAAGGGTGGTTCAAAGCCATAGTCTATAAATTTGATAGACAAAGTAAGGTTAATAAAACCGAATTATCAAACCGTGCTTTGAACTTTTTTTATTTTTCTTGAAAAAACGAAAATGCCCTTCAACTGCGCTTAGGGCGACAAGACTATCCTTGTCACCCTGAGCACAGTTGAAGGGCAAACTTCCCTCCGGCAATAACCCTACACCAGAAGCGGCTTTACCACTTTTCCGTGTACGTCGGTAAGCCGGTACCTTCTTCCCTGATGTTTGAAGATCAGCTGTTCGTGGTCCACACCGAGCAGGTGCATGACCGTAGCCTGAAAATCGTGCACATGCACCGGATCCTTGACTACGTTATAGCCAAACTCGTCGGTTTCCCCGTATACAAAGCCTTTTTTCACTCCAGCTCCCGCCATCCAGATTGTAAAGCTCCGGGGATGGTGGTCACGGCCGTAATTGTCGCGCGTGAGCTTGCCCTGGGAATATGCCCCCCGGCCAAACTCCCCTCCCCATATCACCAGCGTTTCATCCAGTAATCCGCGCTGTTTGAGGTCGGTGATCAATGCCGCCGACGCCTGGTCCACGCTTTTGGCCATCGTCTTGATATCATTGGGCAGATTACCGTGCTGGTCCCAGCCCTGGTGATACAACTGTACAAACTTCACGTCCTTCTCGATCAGCTTGCGCGCAAGCAGACAGTTGGCAGCAAATGTTCCCGGCTTGCGGGACTCTTCCCCGTACAGATCGAATATGTATTCAGGCTCTTTGGAAATATCCATGGTCTCGGGCACGGCAGTCTGCATACGATACGCCATTTCGTACTGCGACATCCGGTAGTTGATTTCCGGGTCCAGTATCTTTTCAAACTGACGCTGCTGTAATTTGGCAAGCGTGTTCAGCATGCGCCTGCGACTTCCGCGGTCAATGCCCTCGGGATTGTTGAGGTAAAAAACCGGGTCAGGCCCCGACCTGAAAACTACGCCCTGGTGGACGGATGGCAGAAATCCATTGCTCCATAACTTGGCATATAGTGGCTGGTCCCCTGCCCGGCCTTTGGAAAGCAGTACTACAAACGAGGGCATGTTCTTGTTGTCGGAACCAAGTCCGTAGCTGATCCATGAGCCCCACGAAGGCCGCCCGCCCTGCTGGCTGCCGGTCTGGAAGAAAGTTACGGCCGGATCATGGTTGATCGCCTCCGTGTACATGGAGCGGATAAACGTAACATCGTTCACAATACCCGATGTGTAAGGCATCAGCTCGCTGATCATCATGTCATGCTCACCGTACCGGTTGAACTTGTAGCGCGATGCCGCAAGCGGAAAGCTGCTTTGCCCCGCCGTCATGCCGGTCAGCCGCTGCCCCTTTCGTACGGACTCAGGGAGGTCTTCGCCCCACATGGCTTCGAGTTTGGGCTTGTAGTCAAAAAGTTCGAGCTGCGAGGGGGCGCCGCTTTGAAAAAGATAAATCACACGCTTAGCCTTCGGAGTGAAGTGAGGATGACCGAGCGGCAGGGACGCACCTTCGGGTACTGCTTGTCCGGCCTTGTTTGCCAGGGACTGGTCAGCTCCGAGCAGGGACGACATAGCCGCCGCGCCAAGACCCAGACTTGTTTTGGAAAGAAAATTGCGCCGGCTCAGCTGCTCGTGCACGTGGTTTTCCAGTTCTTTATATAAGCTCATCGTCCGGATCGTTATCGCTTGATCAGAAATTCATCAAAATTCATTACCGTACTTGCCACAATGGTACCCGCAGCCAGCCGGGCAGGGTTCAGCGTTTTATCCACCGGATACTCCCCGGTCGCCAGTACCGACTTCACGCGCTTCGGATCGTGGCTGAATGCCTCGTACTCCTGGTTGTACAGCTCCTTCAATGCATCGCGCTCTGCCTGATCGGGACTGCGGCCGGTCAGTGCGGTGAATGCAAAGATGATCTGCTCGTCAGGGGTTTTACCCTGTTTCAGCATACGCTGAGCGAGTACCCGCGATGCTTCCACAAATTGCGGATCGTTCATCACGACCAGCGCCTGCAGGGGCGTACTCGTTTTTTGTCTTCTGGTTACACAAAAGTGCCGCTCGGCTGCATCAAAGTTCAGCATCATCGGAGGCGGCGAGCTCCTTTTCCATATTGTATAAAGACTACGGCGATACAGGCTGTCACCATGTTGCTGCTTATAGGTCACTTCATTGCGCGTAGCCAGGGCTTCCCACAATCCTGCTGGCTGGTAGGGATAAGCACTTTTACCGCCCACCCGTCGTGTAAGCAGCCCGCTTGATGCCAGTGCATTGTCGCGGATCTGCTCGGCACTCATGCGGTAGCTCGGGCCACGGGCATAAAGCCGGTTATCGGGATCTTCTTCCTTCAACTGCTGCGGGGCGTTGGACGACTGCCGGTAAGTGGCCGAAGTGACGATCAGCTTCTGCATTGCCTTCACATTCCAGCCTGTTTTCCTGAAAGTAGCCGCCAGGTAGTCGAGCAGCTCCGGGTGGGTGGGCAGCTCGCCCTGATTTCCAAAGTCATCACTGGATACGACCAGCCCTTTTCCAAAGTACATCATCCAGAACCGGTTCACGGTCACGCGTGAAAAAAGCGGGTGATCCTCATGCAGCAGCCATTTGGCCAGGCCGAGCCGGTTTCTTGGAAACCCTGCAGGGATCTTGAAAAAACTGTCGGGCGTATCCATTGTTACCGCTTTTCCCGGCGCATCGTAGGCACCCCGGTTGAGGATGAATGTCTTGCGGGGGAACTTTCGCTCCCGCATCACCATCACGTCAATCTGACTGTCCATGATCTCAGTCTCCTCTCCGATCAATTTCCGGGTGGCGGTCAGCGCCTGCCGGTGATCCGGGTCGAGGTTTGTAAGGTAATAATCTTTCAAGGCGGCGAGCTGGTCGGGTTTCAGCTGAGCTGCCGGCACTTTGAGCGTGCTCATTACCTCATCTTTCAGCGTGTACATTCCCAGCATTTCCAGCAGGGTCAGGGGTTTATTGTAGATTCTGAATTCATCCACCTCAAAGTTTTTGGTACGCTGGTCCGAGAGGCGGCCAATGTTCAGCTTATCTACATACCAGTTCGTTTTGTTTTTACCAAAAAGAATACTTTCTGTGAGGTGATCATTGTGAATGACAATCCGGGCAGGGCGGCCATTTACATATAACTTCAGTCCCGAAGCCTTACTCAGACCATCATACGAAAATCCAAGCTGTGTCCATTTGTTCAGCGGAAATGGTTCGAGCGTCTGGATCTCGATGGCATTCTCGGGCCACACATGACTCATGGTAAGCCTGATCGTGCCGTCTTTTTCACGAAATACATTCCAGCCACGGTAGCCGTTCATGACGCCGTTGGACTTATGCAGCAGCGAGCCGCTCACCGAAGGATCGTGGAGGTTGAGCCAGATGCTGATGCTGAAAGGCTGGTTACGCTCGAAGAATGCAAACTTGTCCGGGAAGCTCACGGCATTTTCACCATATATATAACGTGCTTTCCCCACCCGCCCCGCGCGCGATGCTGTGTTGGAAAGACTGTCGTCACCCTCAGCCGTCGCACTTTGCCTGGGATCGGCCAGGTTACGGAACACTTTCCCGGCGGGTTCGTCAAATGTAAAGTGACCGATCAGGCTGGCCTTCCCGGCTGGTAATGCCTTTTCAGGCTGCACCTGCGCTGTGGAAAGCCAGGTGCGGAAGCGGTTTTCAGCAGATGAAGCAGCGGTACTGAGTACTGCCTGCTCTTTGGCCAGGTTCTGATGGATGAATTTCAGCTTTTCCGCTGCCTCCGGCGTCGGGAGCGTGATGGCCGGGCTGGCTTCTCCATTATAGGGTATCTGCCCGTTTTCATTGTTGTTGTTGAAAAAAGCATACAATGAATAATAATCTTTGTGGCTGATCGGGTCATACTTGTGATCGTGGCAGCGCGCGCATTCCACCGTTATTCCCAGGAAGGTTTTACCAAAAGTATCCACCCGGTCCGAGACGTAGGCCGCGCGGTATTCTTCGGGAATGATCCCGCCCTCCTGGCTCTGCTGGTGCATGCGGTTGAATGCCGTGGCCACCAGCTGTTCACTGGTGGGATGCGGCAGCAGGTCACCCGCAAGCTGCCAGGTGACAAACTGGTCATAAGGCTGGTTTTTGTTAAATGCATTGATCACCCAGTCGCGGAAAGGCCAGGCGGTACGCAGGCCGTCGTCCTGGTAGCCGTGGGTATCCGCATACCGGGCCGCGTCAAGCCAGGGGGTAGCCATATGTTCTCCGAAATGCGGGGATGCCAGCAACTTGTCCACTACTTTTTCATACGCATCGGGCGACTGGTCGGCCAGGTAGCGCTGCACCTCTTCGGGAGTGGGCGGCAGGCCTGTCAGGTCCAGGTATACCCTTCGCAGCAAGGTGGTCCTGGCGGCTTCCGGCGAGGGACTGATCTTTTTGTCTTCCAGTTTTTTGAGCACAAACCGG
The DNA here is from genome assembly GCF_016894445.1 of Dyadobacter sandarakinus. Taxonomy (NCBI): domain Bacteria; kingdom Pseudomonadati; phylum Bacteroidota; class Cytophagia; order Cytophagales; family Spirosomataceae; genus Dyadobacter; species Dyadobacter sandarakinus. Next base: position 616,805 of record NZ_CP056775.1, on the reverse strand, counting down.
TCAATATCATTTTTTACCCAATCCTTATGCTTCACCTCGGGCAGCTTGGGCATTGTCGCTTTGGTAAATGCCCAGTGCGGCTTGTACACGGCACCTTCCTCTACCCAGCGGATGAGCAGGGCCTTCTCCCTGGCCGTAAGCGAAAGGTGGGACTCCGGCGTAGGCATCACTACATCCGGGTCGGCTGCCAGAATGCGCCGTACCAGCTCGCTGCTCCCCGGCTTTCCTGGCTTGATGGCCTTAAGTCCGCTTTCGGCTTCTTTCCCGTAAGCAACCCTGGCCACGTCCAGCCGGAGATCCCCCTTCTGATGGTTCGCATCCGGGCCGTGGCAGGCAAAGCACCGGTCGGAAAGAATGGGCTTCACATCATAGGTATAGTCTACCGGCGCAGCAATCGCAGACATTTCCCTGGCGACATCTTCGGGTAAATCCAGTTTTTTATCGCAGGAAAACAGCAGAAAAGCGGCGGCAGGAACGATGAGGCCGTATTTGAACCAGGAACTCAACATGCAGTGAATGATTATCGAGAGCACCGGTAATGCACCGGGCTGTATTTTTTCGAGTTTTTAATTAACTAAATTAATCCTTTTAAACCATTCCGCAAGTTGTTTTACCTATAAACAGGAATGTAACCACCTCTTAGCCCGGACCTTGCAGGGATGTTTACCGTAATTTACACCTTTGTAATGCCCCTGAGAACCGGCACGCTTCGCGCCCACATTCCGTCCCCGAGTTAACCCAAGCATAACCCCCGCTTAACCCATCGGTAACATTGCCCGCCTACATTTGTGGCCTGTTAAGCACCTTTGAATGGTTACGTTCAAACCTCGCCCGGGCCCGGCGATGACCCTGCTTTACGGATTGGCGTTTATACCTGTACGTTAACCATTCTTTTACGACGGGAAACTTTACCAGCAAACATCCAGCCTCACCGGATTCCGGTGCAGGAGGGTCCCGCCTGTCCGAAGAGGCAAATTCACACTGCTTGATAATTTTTAAACAAAACGAACAGCAAATGACAAGATTAATTACAGGATGCTTTATGCTGCTGACACTCCTCCTTTTTGCCGGGCAGCATGCGTACGCCCAGGGAAATGAGGCCACGATCGTGGGCCGCGTGACGGAAGGAAAGGCCAGCCCGATCCCCGGCGCGACGGTGATTGTGAGAAATGAATCGACGGGTTTTCAGGCGGGAACCGTCACCGATGAAAAGGGAGATTACATTATCAAGCAGCTTCCGCTGGGTTCGCCCTACTCTATTTCTGTCACTTTTGTAGGTTTTGGTGACCAGAGGAAAACGGGCTATGCGCTTAACCAGGGCGACCAGCTGCGCCTTAATTTTGAACTGGAAAACAGCGCTACGGAACTCCAAGCCGTGGACATCAAAGCCAACTCGCTGAGAAATACGGTTGTGAGCCTGGGTGCATCCACGCCGATTACTGCAAAAGACATTACCAAGCTGCCGGTAAACGGCCGTAACTTCACCTCGCTGATCGACCTGTCGCCCCTGAGCAATGGTACCAGCCTTGGCGGACAGCTGCAATCCTCGACCAACTTCACGATCGACGGCATGACTTCCCGCAGTACGATTGCGGGTGGTTCTACGGGAGGCGACTACGCGATTTCAATGGAGGCGATCCGCGAGTTCAAGGTGGTGACCAATGAATACGATGTGACGCTGGGCCGCGCGGGTGGCGGTACGATCAGTACGGTGACCAAATCGGGTACCAACCAGCTTACCGGGAGCGTGTTCAACTTCACACGTGCCGACTGGCTTTCAAGCAAATACGACCTGAGAGGAAACAAGCGGACACAGGATTTCTCTACCAACCAGTTTGGCCTTTCCCTGGGCGGTGCATTGAAAAAAGACAAAGCGCATTTCTTCGTGGCGTGGGACCACCAGGCGGACTCGCGTCCTCTTTTTATCGCCAACCTCCAATCGGATGCTGACGTGGCGGCCAACCGTGTGACCCAGGAGACGCTGGACAAATTTCTTGACATTGCGAGATCGAAGTACGGGGTGTCCGATGGTCCGCAGTTTGGTTCGTTTGGTAAGACAAAAAGCACTGACGCGATTTTTGCAAGAATCGACTGGCAGCTGAACTCCAAAAACCTGCTGACGCTCCGCAACAACCTGATCGCCGAAAACGACAAACTGTCGGAGGGTGACAACACGGCGATCAATGCCTACGAATCGTACATTGACCGCAAGCGTTTCAACAACAGCCTCATGGCGTCGCTGCGTACGATCGTGAACCCCAAGATCACGAACGAACTGAAAGTACAGCATTTTTACCAGTACGAAGCCGTGATCCCGAGCTCGGAGCTGCCTTCTGCGAGCATTCCGCGCGCGATTGTTGAAAACATCAACTCTACTTCGGGCACAAACAACTACATCACGTCCATCCAGATCGGTGGTCAGCGTTTTTCTCCGGAATGGTTCAGGGGACAGGTATACCAGGCTGTGAACAACCTGTACTACAACACGGGCAAAATCAACTTTACCTTCGGTATCGACGTGATGTTCAACCGCATGAAGTCGGTGTACGGCAGCGAAATGAACGGACGTTTTTATTTCACAGGTCTTGAAAACTTCAACAACCTGACGCCCTACCGCTATGCCCGCGAGATCAATCTTCTGGCCGATCCAAGCTCGATCGTGAATTCGTTGGCGACGGGTTTGTATGCGCAAATGGATACCAAACTCGCCCGCGGACTGGACATGATGGCAGGTTTGCGCCTGGACAACACCCAATACCTGAAAAAAGCGAATTTCAGCCAGGTGGTTTACGACGAACTGAACCTGCGTACGGATAACAAAATCAATACGACCCAATTGCAGCCACGCGTACAGTTTACCTGGGACGTGAACGAGCAGAGCAAAGACATTGTCCGTTTTGGCGCTGGTATATTCGGTTCGCAACTGAACCCGTACTCGATGATCAACAACATGCTGTTTGACGGTACCAAAGTGGCGGCTGTGGAAATCCAGGGTTCGCTGGTGCCTAAGCCCAACTTCCCAGGGTATCGCGAAAACCCGGCAACTGCTCCCGGCGCCGACCTGTTTAACACGCCCGGCATCGAGCGTTTGATCACGATCAACATGAACAATGCGAACGCAAAAATCCCGGTTCTTTACAAAACCAACCTATCGTACAACCACTTTTTCAGCGACCGTCTCCGTATCGGTGTGAGCGGTTATGCTTCCTGGGCGCGCAACAACTATATGTATGTAGACCGTAACATGGTGGAAGATCCGTACTTCCGCATTGCGGCAGAAGCAAACCGTGGGGTATATGTTCCGGCAGAGTCTATTAACAAAGCCAATGGTGCCACCAACTGGCTGAACAGCCGCAAAACGACCAAAGTAGGCCGCGTGCTTGAACTGGTCAGCGAGGGTAAAAAGAACCAGTATGCACTCGTGATTGATGGTACTTACCGGTATTTCAGGGACGGACAAATTTCGTTCTCCTACACCTGGAACGACTCCAAGGACAACACTTCCTACAATGGAAACGTGGCTAACACCGCAACGCTTGACCTGATGGTAAATGATGATCCGCGCGATCTGAGCCGCATGACGTATGCCAATAACCAGTTCCGCAACAAAGTGGTATTCTACGGAACCGCGCCGAGCATCTGGGGTGTGACCCTTGGCCTGCGCTACTCCGGCATCGGCGGAACGCGCTACTCGCTGGCTGTGAATGGCAATATGAACGGTGACTTTGTTTCGTCCAATGACCTGCCCTACATCTACGACCCGAACAGTGCCGAAACGCCGCAAAACATTCGCGACGGTATCAATACGATCCTGAACAACCCGGAAGCAGAGCAGAGCATCAAGGATTACATTATGCGCGACATGGGCAAAATGGCCGAGCGTAATGGCGGTATCAATGGCTTCTATGGGGTATTTGACCTGAGACTGGCCAAAAAGTTCAACTTCTACAAAAGCCACGGCATTGAGGCATCTGTTGATATTTTCAATGTTGCCAACCTGCTCAACAAAGACTGGGGTGTAGGAACCAACCTTAGCAAGCAAAACCTGTACACCATCCGCTCATTCGATCCGGAAGCGAAGCGCTACGGCTACGGTATGAGCAACGGAACCGGCGTTTCCAGCCTGAACGGCAGCCCTTACCAGATTCAGATTGGGTTGCGGTATGGGTTTTAATTGAGGGAGGAAGGAGGAAGGGGGAAGGTGTGGTCAGGGATTGTCAGGAATGGTCAGGGGTTGTCAGGAATTGTCAGGCGTTGTTTGAAGTAACGTGACATAACTTGCCTGCCACCAAATTGTCTGACCACACCTTTTTGTCACCCTGAGCGGAGTCGAAGGGAGTTCGGGCCGGGTCGCTCAAACTCCCTTCGACTCCGCTCAGGGTGACAAGGGTTTATTCACACGCTGCGGCGACTCCCCCCTTCGACTCCGCTCAGGGTGACAAAGGGTTTATTCACACGCTGTGGCGACTCCCCCTTCGACTCCGCTCAGGGTGACAAGGGTTTATTCACACGCTGCGGCGACTCCCTCCTTCGACTCCGCTCAGGGTGACAAAGGGGTTATTCACACGCTGTGGCGACTCCCCCCTTCGACTCCGCTCAGGGTGACAAAGGTTAGGCATTCAGTCAATCAAAATCGAATTACTCACTCACTCACTAACTCACTCACTCAAAACTGAACAGTATTCAGTCATTCAATCATTCACTCATTCAAAACTAAACATGAAAAGCCTCCTAACCCTGCTAACCCTCGCCTGCACCTTCGGTGCCGCCTCCGCCCAGGACTCACATGTTGTCCTGATCAGCATTGATGGCTTGCGGCCGGAATTTTATAAAGATGCATCCTGGTCGATGGTGAATTTGCACCAGGCGATGAAGACCGGGGCGTATGCGGATGGTGTTACCGGGGTTTTCCCGACGGTCACCTACCCTTCCCATACTACCATGATTACCGGCGTGAAACCGCTCAAACATGGCGTGCATTACAATACGCCGTCGGAGCCGCTGGAGGTGACGGGCAACTGGCTCTGGGATTACAGCACCATCAAGGTGCCTACAATTTTTAGTGCGGCAAAAGAAAAAGGGCTGGTGACAGCCTCGGTTTTCTGGCCGGTATCGGTGGGCGGGCCCGCCAGCTACAACATTCCCGAGTTCTGGTACCTGCCCAAAAACAAAGGCGAGAAGCGCGATATGATGCATGCATTGTCCGACAAAGCCAATCCGAAAGGTTTTTTTGAAGAAGTACAGCAAAATGCAACCGGCAAGCTGGAGGAGATCGATTTCGACGGCGACTACCTGAGCATTGACGAAAACAATGCGCGCATCAGCGGCTACATCATCCGCAAATACAAACCTGCATTCCTGGCGGTGCACCTGGTCGCGGTGGATCACTTTGAGCACGAGCAGGGTCGCGATGGTGATAAAGTCCGCTCCTCACTTTCGGGCGTAGACCGCAACATTAAAACCATCCTCGAATCCATTGAGAAGGCCGGGATCAAAGATAAAACGACGGTGATCGTCACTGGCGACCATGGTTTCGTCGACATTCATTCGTCCCTCTCGCCCAATGTGCTGCTGGCGCAGGCGGGCATTTATGATCCGGCCGCCAAGCGTAACTGGAAGGCCTATTTCCATGCGTCGGGCGGTTCTTCATTTTTGCATTTGAAAGATAAAAACGACAAACAGACGCTGGAAAAAGTGAAGGCGGCATTGGAGAAACTACCTGTCGCCCAGCGCAGCACATTCGAAATCAAAGACCGGGCCGCATTGGATGCCGTCGGTGCCGACCCGAATGCGGCATTGGCACTCGCGCCCAGGCAGGGGTTCACATTCAGTACGGCTGCTACGGGCGAATTCATCCGTGCTGCCAGTGGCGGCACCCACGGCTTTTTCCCCGACTTTAAAGAAATCCAGACTGGCTTCGTGGCATTCGGCAAAGGCATACAGCCCGGCGCAGTAATCCCGGAGATGAGCCTGCAGGACATCGCCCCGCTGATCGCCAAGTTGCTGGGAATCGAATTTCCATCGGCAGATGGCGTGCTTTACCCGGGGGTTTTGGTGAAGGAGGGGAAGTAGGTTTTTTGCAGGCGCGGTTGCCGTGTGAATCGCTTTTAAAGTTGGCTGCCTTGCCGGTAAGCTTTTTTGAAGGCCATGTTGGTTGTAAGTACGCCATGGTGGCCGCATCTGCCCTTCGACTCCGCTCAGGGTGACAATGGTGGCGAGAGGGTGCGTTAATAATATAGTAAAAAAGGTAGCAGCTCATGATGAACTGCTACCTTTTACTTTAGTAAACGTTCTGGTACCCTTTCCCCATCTTTGTCACCCTGAGCGGAGTCGAAGGGCAGATGCGGCCACCAGCAAAACGTTCCTGCCCAAACCGCAACGTTCACAAACCAAGTAACCGCTTCAAACCTTGCTCAAAGCGACAAAGGCGTTTAATCTAAATCAAGCTCTTCCCTCACGGATTTTGCACCAGGTTCTTATTCTGATCCACCTCATTTTGTGGAATAAAGAATACTGCCCGTGCGTCGGTTGGGAGTACCGTCTGGCGGGTGTCGGTAGTTGGTGTATTGTTTTGTGAATGCGTGCCCGGATAGTTGACCGCGGTTGCCGGTAGACTTTCTTTGAGGGCCATATTGGTTGTAAGTACGTCATGGTGGCCGCATCTGCCCTTCGACTCCGCTCAGGGTGACAATGGTTAGCGAGAGGGTGCGTTGATACAATAGTAAAAGAGGTAGCAGTTCAATGCGAACTGCTACCTCTTGCATTAGCAAACGTCCTGCTACCTCGACCTTTGTCACCCTGAGCGGAGTCGAAGGGCAGACGCGGCCACCGAAATAACGTTCCTGCTCAAACCGCAACGTTCACAAACCAAGTAATCGCTCCAAACCTTGCTCAAAGCGAGATGGACGCTTTAATCCGAATCAAGCTCTTCCCTTACGGATTCTGCACCAGGTTCTTATTCTGATCCACCTCGTTTTGTGGAATAAAGAATACTGCCCGTGCGTCGGTTGGGAGTACCGTTTGGCGGGTGTCGGTAGTTGGTGTATTGTTTTGTGAATGCGTGCCCGGATAATTCCTGACCATCGGCAGGTTATTACGGAACAGGTCATAAATGCGGTGTCCCTCGAATGCAAGTTCAAGAAAACGTTCTTCCAGCACCACATCCAGGATCGTTTTGCCCGCTGCTGCCACGTTCGCGGTCGTCCACAATGCAGTTCCGGATAGTCCGGCACGGGTACGGATCAGGTTCACGTCGGCCAGCGCATCCGTAGTCTTGCCCAGCTTTGCATTTGCCTCTGCCCTGATCAGGTAAATATCTGCCAGGCGCAGGTAAACGGGCGATGAAGCATTGATCACATTATCCTGCAGCGTGTACTTGTTGATGTAATACATCGGCGTCGCCGGCGTGAGCTTTTTGTTGGTTTGCAGCTCTCCGTTCAGGACGTAAGGGGTAATGAACGATTTCCGCAGATCCTCCGGATGCTTGCCCAGGAAGTCGATATACTTTTGAGAAGCATACAGCTCTGCCCAGCCGCTCACTCCCTGCGCCAGCGGCGTACCCGACCGGTCGGAACTGATGTACATGGTACCGATTTCGGCAATCTGCACGCTGGTGTGGCGCACTGCAAAAATCGTTTCGGTATTATTTTCAGGCACACCTTTGAAATAGCTCGGATAGTTGGCCGACGAAAGCAAGCTATACCTGCCGCTGTCAATTACCAGGTTGGCATACTTCAGGGCATTCGCATTGTCGCCCATAAACAGGTACACTTTTGAAAGCAAGGCATAGGCCACTTCCTTCGAAGCATATATGTTGCTCTTTTTTACCGTCATCAGGTCTGCGGCCGTGAGCAGGTCAGTGATCACAAAATCATACACTTCCTTCACCGAAGCTCTTGGAAGCTTGGTCACCTCATCATCGCTCAGTCCGTCGCGCAGAATCGGTACGCCCAGGTTATTGCCGTTGTTCTGCGGGTAAGGCCTGCCAAACATCCGCACCATATTGAAATGCGCCATGGCCCGCAGGTAGAGGTTTTCCCCTTTAAGCTGAGCCAGCTCGGCCGACGCATCGCTGGGAACAAACCCGATCACCTTGTTGGCCGCCGCGATGATCTTGTAGCACTGGCTCCAGTAATTGGTGGCATGGGTGGAAGTATTAATGTGGGTATACCGGTAAACGCGCGTAAAATCATTGCCGGAAATCTGTCCCTGGGCAATCTCGTCACTGGGATACTCCATCATAATGTGGCCGCTGTACACGTATGCCGATTTGTTTAAAAACGCATAGGTGCCGATGGTCACCGTCTGCACGTCTGACGGGTTGGTCAGCGCAGTGGTTTCATCGATGTTGGTTGTCGGATCAAAGTATTGTTCGCAGGACAGCATCGACATCAGTCCGAGTGCCAGTACCAGTTTTGATTTGATAAATTTCATATCTGCCTGAAATGATTACAATGTGAAGTTGACTCCGATGAGCACCTTGCGGCTGATCGGATATTTGATGCTGGAATTGCCCGGCGTATCCTCAAAGGAAAAAGAAGCCTCAGGATCGGGTCCGCTGAACTTCGTTCCGGTCCACAGGTTATCGGCACTCACAAAAATGTTGGCGCGCGAGAAACCAATACGACGCATTACATTCACCGGGATGTTGTAGCCCAGGCGCACATTGCGGAGGCGGATGAAGCTTCCGTCTTCTAGGTACCGGGTCGATGACTGGTTGGAATCCTTGTTACCACCTACGATCGGTTTCGGGTGAGTGGCAACGTCGCCCGGCTTCTGCCAGCGCGACCAGCCGTCGGCCAGTATCATCTGATTATAGCTTTCATACAAGCCGTCGTTGTCGAAATAGGCGCGGCTTTCATTGTAAACCCAGTTGCCATATACAAAATTGAGGAACGCCGAGAACGTGAATCCTTTGTAGGTCAATGTGTTCGTCAATCCGCCCGTAAATTTGGGATTGGTGGATTTTCCGGTAAACTGCCGGGATTGTGCCGTCTGTACGGAGCTGTACGAACTGGTAAGCTCTCTGGTTACATTTCCATTGGCATCCGTCACCAGCTTTTCCCATTGCGGGTCGCCATTTTCGGGATTCACACCCGCCCATACCGGCAGGTTAAACTCGCCCATATCGTGCCCTGCTGCCAGCGGCAAACGGTTGCCCGGACGGAAAGTAGCCGCCCCGCCGCTTAGTTCAAGGATCTTGTTGCGGTTGAGCGCCATATTGAAGTTGGTTTCCCAGGTAAGCTGCTTGCCTGTCAGGTTGGTGGACGTGAGGCTGAACTCGATTCCCCGGTTGCGTACCGAACCTGCATTTACCCATACATAGCTGTACCCGGTTGTTGCGGTCAGGGGCTTCTGGTAAAGCAGATCCTCCGATTTTTTATTGTAAATATCCACCGCCAGGTCTATCCGGCTCCACAGACTGATGTCCACCCCAAGGTTGGATGCGCGGATCTTCTCCCAGGTCAGGTTGGGATTGCCTTTTTGAAATGGCTGGGCACCGGGCACGCCGGCATAGCTGGCTGATTGTGAAATGGTGTACAATCCCAGGGAAGCAAAGTTCGGGATTGCTGCATTACCCACCGTACCATGGCTCATGCGCAGCTTGGCAAAGGATAGCACCTTGTTGTTTTTAAGAAAATTTTCGTTCGTCAGCACCCACGAGGCACCCAGCTGGAAGAAGTTGGCCGTCGAATTGTTTTTCCCAAACAAGGAAGAAAACTCATTGACCAGCGAACCTACCAGGAAGTAGCGGTTGTCATAATTGTAATCGGCCTGGCCAAGAAACTTCCGGAATGCCACCTGCTCATTGTAGCCCGTGGGAGATACCAGGATATCCGTCGCAACAGAAAGTACATCCTGGCCGGCAGGCAACCCTTTGCCCGAAGTCGTGTTGTACTCCGCAAAGGAGGTCTCAGCCTCGGCTACGCCCAGCAGGGTCAGACTGTGTTTTCCGAAATCTTCCGAGTAACGGATCCGGTTGGATGTCAGCAGTCGGTAGTTGTTGTTATTATTATTATAAAGCTCTCCCCCATTGGCACCGCCTTGCTTGGTCCGGCGGTCGTAGTAGGTAGCACCCGACGCATTCCCGAAATTGGCGCGGTTATAGCTGGACAACGTGATCTTGTCTGTCAGATCATAGTCCAGGTTTACGTCCAGGCTCGTTCTGAGGCTCCGGGCATTTGCATAATTATATTGAATGGACTGCAGGAAGTTCTCCCGGTCGCGGCCCAGCCAGTTCGGATAGGAACGGCCATCGGTAGGCACACCATTTTCGTAGGCAGGGTCAAAGGGCAGGTTGGTATATGCATCGTAAAGCGTATTGCTGTTCTGGTAGTTGTCGCGGGTATACTGGGCATTAAAAAGTACCGCGGCCGTGAGCCTGTTGGTGAGCTGCGAACGCAGGTTTGTCCGGAAATTATAACCTGTTTTGTCATTTTGAATCACGGTTCCCTGCTCCTTATAATAGTTGCCCGACACATAGAAAGTCGTCTTGTCCGAACCGCCGGAGATGGAGACATTGTGGTTATTGACAAATGCAGTCCTGAAAGCCTCGTTCCACCAGTTCGTATTATTTTTCAAAACAGAAGGATCACGCGGATTGAAGGTGCTCTGGAAGTCGTAGAGTTCCTGCGCATTCATCAAGCGGAAGTTGCCTGTTGTAGCCTGCGCCCAGCCCAGCGTGTTGTTGAAATTGATCTCGGTCTTCCCGGCCTTGCCCATTTTGGTATTGACAATGATCACCCCGTTGGCAGCCCGGGAGCCGTACAGGCCTGTGGCTGCTACGTCTTTCAGCACCGTCACATTCTCCACGTCCACAGGATTGTAGGTACCGTCAATGTTTCCGTCCACCACATACAGGGGTGAGCTGCTTGCCGAAATCGTACCCGATCCGCGGATTACCACGCGGGCAGGACTGGTCGGGTCTCCTGAGTTGGTGGATACAACCACACCCGGCGCTTTTCCCTGCAGCAGGTTGGGCAGCTCATTGGAAGTCACATCACGCAGTTTTTCGTTATTGATGGTTGACACCGAACTGGAAAGATAGCGGGCTTTTTTAGCCGAATAACCCACTACTACCACCTCGTCCAGCCCGCGGGCATCGGACTCAAGTACGATGTCGAGGGTACCGGCGGCATCCACTACCACCTCTCTGGTAGCGTACCCGATGAAGCTGAAAATAAGGGTGCTGCCCGGTGTACTCAGGTTGATGGTAAATTCTCCGTTCACATCGGTAGTGGTACCCTTGTTGGTACCTTTTTCAACGATGCTGACCCCTGGCAGCGGTTCTTTCTCGGTAGATACGACGGTACCTTTGATGGTCAGTTCGCGCCGGGCAGTTTCCCCTGCAAACGCGGGAAACAATGTAGGAAGCAGGGCTACGAGCAGGAAAAGTCGTAACGTGACTTGTAGCTTGTAATGCATAGCTTATAGGTTATGAGTTAGGATTTAAAAGGATTAGGAAAATCAATGTAGCCCTCGGGGGGCTGATCAAAAGCGCTTCTCTGGAAAGGCTAGCCGGAATCATACAATTTATTCATCGTTTTTTAAAGGTTTTTGGATGGACATTGAGAATAAGGATTTCGTCAGTACAAGTTGCCGGGATTACAATTTCCACGACGCACTAATACTCATCTTTACAAAGGCGCAAGCAAGCACGAAGTAATGTTCTATTTTAAACAATTTTGAATTTTCTCCCTTTCTCATAACATTTTGTTAAAAAAAGAACAAAGTCTTTATGTAATATTCTTCGGAACGCATTAGAGAAAGAAGATACGCGCAGTTAGAATTGTAAAACTTACAATTGTTCCGCACAAAAAAACGCCGCCCCGGCTGGGGGCGGCGTCTGGTAACTCGGGGCCGGACAGGCGGCAAAGTAGTTGTTCAGTGTGACTCCACGTATTTTTTAAAGTTATCCAAGATTGACTGCCAGCCGTTTTGCTGCATTTCAATAGGATTCGTACGCTCCGGATCAAACGTTTCGACCAGCTTTGTAGATCCGTCCCCGGAAGTGAATTCCAGTTTTACGTTGCGGCCGTCGCCCAGGTTGTACTCGATCAGGCGGTGCTCCTCTACGGCCACATATTCCCCGGCAAAATCGAAGCTGTAACTACCGTCTCTGGCAGCCATAAGCGTTTTGAAGCTGCCACCCGGCCGGAGGTCGTTCTCGGCATGGGGCGAGTGCCAGTCGTCCGAAGCTGCATTCCATTGGGTGATATGTTCCGGGCCCGAAAACATTTCCCATACTTTCTCAACAGGTGCCTGAATTTCGGTTTGGACGGTGATCTTCTGTGCAGGACTTTCCATTTTTTTAAGGTTTTTGGTGGAATGATGTTCCTGACAAAGGTCCTAAGACTTTGCCAGGAGTGCAGATGCCGCTTGCGACAAAATGAGGGGCAATTACGTCAACTGTCAATGCAACCTCTCTAAAAACCCTGCCGCACCAGCATTTTTGTTCATTGATAGGTAAACAAATACCCGGCACGGATCAATGTCCACTGCCGGGTACCATCTGGAATACTACTACTAAAAGATCTATATAATGTGTGCGCGTCGTATCGGAATTCGTGTGTGTGATCCGGTTAATCCTCGTCGGAGGTCCTGAAAAGCCTAACCAGGTTGATAATGACCAGGACGACAAATGTCAGGAAGAACGAGGGCATCAAAATTTGTAAAGTTGCATCCATAAAGAGAAAGGTTTTGCTTCATAGAATTACTACTATACAAATGTAGCTAAAATGTAACTTAGATCAGTAGTACTGTTACAAATTTTTTTTACTCCCCTGAAAAAAATATCCTATCTCCTACCCTTTGGCAACACAAATGCTGCTAAAAGGAAATGTGCGCGCCTGCCATATCACCAGCCGCTGTATGCTTAGAGAGCCAATCCGTCCCTACTTTTTGCTGTACCGGGTGAGGATCGCAAGAATCTTCTCATAGATCTCCGTATTCTCATACGTACCGCGGAAATCCAGCGAATGCGGGCCGTAGGCAAACACGGGTACCATAATCGCGGTATGGTCATTGGTGCTGAAATGTCCGTCCACATACCCTTTTTGCAGGTCACCGTCGAGGAGGGTGAGCCCGCCGGTTTCGTGGTCTGCGGTGACGATCACGAGGGTTTTGCCGTCGCTGTCTGCCAGCCTCATCGCCTCCCCGACCGCCTGGTCAAAGTCCGTCATTTCTGACACCACGTACGACACTACATTTGCGTGACCGCCGTAGTCGATCTGTGCACCCTCTGCCATGATAAATGAACCCGGCCTGCCCGTATGCAGCTCCTGATAAGCCTTCTGCAATGCAGGGATCAGGAACTCGCCCCGGCCTTTCTGTACGGATACGGTTTTGGCATCGTCCAGCAGCACAAAGGGTGCCTTCATTTTTGCCAGGTCATCCCATTGACCCGAAAACTTCACACTACGGGCCCGAAGTGAATCCGCCATCTTTTCGCTCTCAAACACGCTTTTTCCCCCGCCGATCAGGATATCAACCGACGATTTCAGGAAGTCATGTGCAATTTCCTTTTCCATTTCGCGGTAGGGCTGGTGGGCGTAAAATGCCGCCGGCGTGGCATCGGTAATGCTACCGGCCGAAATCACCGCCGAGCGGATACCGTGTTTTTTCAGCTTTTCGGGTAGGTTGGGTACCGCTACCAGGTTGGTGTCCACGCCTATGGCCCGGTTGCGCGTCTTTTTGCCTGTGGCCATGGCTGTACCACCCGCGGCCGAGTCCGTAATGTAGCTGTCCGATGCATTGGTTTTTGAAAAACCGATGTTCAGGAATTTGGCCAGGTTCAGCTGGCCCCGGTTGGCCGTCAGTCCCGCATAAATCTGCGCCAGCCCCATCCCGTCCCCGATGAGCAGGATTACATGCTTCACCTCCGTGCGGACGTCATTATTGCGGTACGCAGGTTTGTAGGTTGCATAGGGCTGCGAAAAAGTAAATTCGGCCTGGGGCCGTGCGCGCAGGTAGGCACCAAGCTCCTCCACATGATCGGTATTAATGTAGTCGATGCCCAGGTTCATGAGCATCTTCCATGCATTGACATGATCAGGAGTAGCCCAGAACCGTACCGGCTTGCCCAGGGCATGTACCCGGGTGATGACCCCGGTTATGGCAGCTTTATCCGGAGCAGTCAGCACGCCTTTTCCGTTCCACCTGGTGTACTTGCTAAAAGCCTGGCTGATCAGTCCCACGTGCGCGAGCTGAGCGGGCGTGTAAGCCACCTCAGGCCGGCCATCGTAAAAAATGTAGGCGGGGAAGTTGTCAAATTCAGCAGGTGACGGCGTATTGCCGCTGAGCACGATCCTGACCGGACCTTTGGGAGCGAGTATGTCCTCATACCTCCGCAGCTCCCGCACAAGGATGGGCATGGTGGACGCAGCGGATGTTTTAAGGTCAATGAGCAGCTGAAGTTCCTGCTTGTCGCCGGTGTACAATGCACCCTTGTTTTTCCGGATCAGCCCGGCGAGCGGGTCCAGGTACAGCCTGGAGAGCGTACGCGCATCCGAAATGCCCGCAGTCTCATGCGAAACGTACAGGGAATCATCCTGTGCAAAAACATCCGCCTCCACAGACCCGAAATGCTGGTAGTAGGCCGTGTAAAAAGGAACAGGCTGCTCGTAATCATTATGCGAATGCGCGCGGGCGGTGGTATAGGGTAAAGACGATTGTGCGGAGGCGCTCAGGCTGGCACAAAGTAACAGGAGCAATAATTTTTTCATCGGACAACATTAAAAAAGACATCCCGCAGGGCGGGGCAGCAAAGCTAATGGCACCCGCTGACGTTTTTTGAAAAGTCCTGTTAAACAATCATGAAGAAAGGTGCTGCGCCCGGCCGGTTTTTCCGTGCCAGCAAACGGGTAAAAATCCCGGTTCTTTAAAATTCAAAATTTCTGCAGTGTGCGTAGCAGCCAAATACAAGAGCAAATTGTACGATTGGAGCGAATGAGGGCAAAAAATAGTTGTTTTTACGACAAACTGTAAAAATAATTTCAGTACAACTTTGCAGTTTGTAAACTTTATTCTACATTTGTGTAAGCTTTTGTACAGCTTATAGTACACAATCAATCAACAATCAAACATTTTATGAAAAAAGGATTTAAGGTTTCTACCTCTGTTTTGCTGTTTGCACTCTCGCTTGGTTTTTCATTTTCGTCATCTGCACAGGACACAAACACGGACAACCACCAGATTACAGTCGAAATTCCTACGGTCGCCCTGCTGGATCTTGAAACATCCGGAACCAAAAACATTACTGCTTCTTTTACACAGCCTACACCGCTTGAAGCAGGTGACAAAATCTCCGCCCCGGCCAACAACAACACATTATGGCTCAACTACTCGTCGATACAGACGGGTACCACAACCAAGCGTGTGGATGTAAAATCAAGCGCACTCGTGAATGGCGTGGATATCCACCTGATCGCCGCTGCAGCTGCAACCGGTGCGGGTACGAAAGGAACACCCACTGCCGGCTTCAACCTTACTGCTGCGGATCAGACGCTGATCAACGGTATCGGCAGCGCCTATACGGTTTCAGGTCCCAACAACGGTCACCAGCTTACTTACGCATTTACCTCGGCAGACGCCAACTACGCAAACCTTCGCTCTGGAAGTACAACAGTTACAGTTACCTACACACTAGCCGACAACTAAGCACTGCGGCCTGAATTTTAATGGATAACCCAACGATTTGGTAGTACCGGTGGCCTGGCGATTGTCCGGGCCCCGGCCAAAACGTTTGTGAACACTTTCCAAAAGATTTATGAAAGCAGTCATCAGATTCATCTTGCTGCTGTTTCTTCCCGGTACACTGCAAGCTTCCGTAGTTATCCTCAATGGCCTGACGCACGTTCACCAGGTTGCGACCGCAAATGCAAGAGTACAGGGCACGATCCGTGTCCGGAACGAAAACGCCAGGGAGGCCCGTATACTGATTTACCGGCAGGACCTGCTGGCTGCATGCGGCGGGGTTGCCGAGTACCCCGAGGCCGGCAGCCACCCGCGCTCGCTTGGCAATGCATTGAAAACCAATGTAGACGAACGGATTGTAGGTGCCAATGAGGAATACGAAATCACCTACACCGCCCAGCTTGATCCTCATAAGGTAAGTACCGGTACTTACTGGCAGGTCGTGATGATAGAGGTAGCAGAGCCTGTGAAAGAACAGCCGCGGGCCGGGATCCAGGTCAACTCCAAGGTACGCTATGCCATACAGGTGGTGGTAGACGTAGGCACTTACGAGGGTCCGAGGCTTTCCTATGAAAATGTCGTTTTCGACAAGGTGACGAGCAAGCAGGGACTATTGAAAGTCATGCTGAAAAACAACGGCAGCTTTGCTTCCCGTGCCAACGTGGTGCTGGAAGTGTATGACACCAGCGGCAACAAGCTGAAAACGACGGAGCCCAATACCCGGATGGTGTATCCGGGCTACTGCAGCACTTACGAAATTCCGGTGAGCGATCTTTCCAAAGGAAAATACGATTGCGTGATCATCGCTGATACCGGCAAAGATTTATTTGGTTCGAACATTGCGCTACAAATAGAATAAGCCAGCACCCATTGATCAGAATACTCCTCATATGCATGCTCCTTTCCGGTGCTGAGGCATGGTGTCAGCAAGCAGTAAAGGTCAGGCTTTCCAATGCGCCCGGGAAAATTACGCCCGGCGGGCATTTTACATTATTTTTTGAGGTAAAATCAGAACAGGGCCTGCCGGCAGCCCTGCACGAAAGTCTGGGGCTTCCTGAAAAGTGGAACCTGCTCTCGCAGCGGAAACCCGAAAAAACACTGGGTGAAAAGGA